>SGZC01000017.1 GCA_004213605.1 Flavobacteriales bacterium | reverse complement strand
TAACTTCAGCCCTACTAGATGGAGGCTGGGCTTGGTCTAGAGAGGAAGCTCTTGGACTGTATGGAACCTACACCATGCTGGTTTATTTTTCTCCAATTTTAGGAGGATTAATCGCTGATAAATTTATTGGTTATCGAAAAGCGGTTGCTTTTGGAGCCTTAATTATGACTCTAGGTCATGCTTCAATGGCTATGGATACCCCTTGGGGTCTGTATTTAGGAATCGGATGTTTGGTGGCAGGTAATGGTTTATTTAAACCCAATATTACATCGATTATTAATGGAGTTTATATCAATGCGCAAGACAAAAAAGATGGTGCATTTACCATATTTTATATGGGTGTAAATGCCGGAGCATTTCTTGGAATTATGCTATGTGGTTATATAGGAGAGACTATTGGTTGGCACTGGGGCTTTGGTTTAGCAGGAATCTTTATGTTTTTGGGGATGTTACAGTTTTGGTTTGCTCAAGGGATATTTGGTAATGTTGGTTTAGCTCCCACTAAAGAACTTGATTTATCAGATGCAGTTGATAATCAAAAGGGTGGAACTGTTCAAAAAGTTTCTGATAAAGTGCAACGAGATCGGTATACTGTTGTTGGTATTTTAGCCATATTCACGGTATTCTTTTGGGCAGCATTTGAACAAGCCGGTGGTTCGATGACTATTTTTGCAGCAGATTATACCAACAGATTATTAGAAGGAGATTCAGCATTGTTATTTAGAATAGCAAATACGCTTCTTACGGTGATACCGCTAATGATTATTACGTATGTATTATTTCAATTGTTTAAAATTACCTTTAAAAAATATGCTTTATCTAACACGTTCTTAGGATTTAGTTTTTTAATCATTTGGGTCATCGTAATTTGGATGTTATACACTCAATTTAGTGAGGAATCTACAGAAATTCCAGCCTCTTGGTTTGGGATTCTAAACTCTTTTTATATAATTGCTTTTGCCCCACTTTTCTCCAAAATATGGGAAAGTAAGTACAATCCGCCAGCTACAGTTAAATTTGGAGTTGGTTTAATTTTATTAGGGCTAGGTTTTGGAATTTTAGCTTATGGATCTGCTAGTATTCCTCAAGGAGCTCAAACGGCATCGGTTAGTATTATTTGGTTAATTTTAGCCTACTTATTGCATACTCTAGGAGAATTAAGTTTATCTCCTGTTGGATTATCATATGTTTCTAAATTAGTGCCAGCTACTAAAATAGGGATGATGTTTGGTCTCTGGTATATTGCTATTGGTTTAGGAAATAAAGCAGCGGGTTCTATGGGAGGAATGATTGATTCCATAACATCAGAATATTCCATGAGTATGTTTTTCCTGATTTTTACGTTTGTTCCTGTTATTGCAGGACTGATAGTAATTGCTTTAACGCCTATTGTTAAAAAATTAATGCACGGAGTTAAATAACCTTAATTATAAATGAATTAAATACGAAACGCCTCTTTTGAGGCGTTTTATATAAAATGGTGACATGAAACAAACCTTACTAGTAGCGTTATTTATTGTATTAGTTTCACCGCTATACGCTCAAGATGAAATTCGGTGGATGTCTATGAATGAGGCTTTAGCAGCTCAAAAAAAAGTTCCAAAAAAAATTATCATGGACGTTTATACCAGTTGGTGTGGCCCTTGTAAATTATTAGACAAAAACACTTTTGGAAATAAAGATGTTATCAAGTTTGTCAATAACAATTACTACCCTGTTAAGTTTAATGCAGAAGGAACTGAATCGATAACCTATCAAGATTTTACGTATACGAATCCTAATTATCAAGAGGGTCGAAAAGGAAGAAATTCACAACATTTATTAGCCAATGCATTAAAAATTTCCGGGTATCCTACGATTGTTTTTTTTAAGGAAAACGGAGATTTAATCCAGCCAATCGTTGGTTACAAAACTCCTGAGCAAATTGAAATATTTTTAAAAATGATTGCCAATGATGATTATCTTAAACTCACAACTGGAGAAGCTTGGCAAGAATATCAGAAAAATTTTAAGGGAGAATTTTAAATAACTATCTAATGTGATAGGCTCCTTTTTGATATGTGGAGTGAAACGTAATACCCCGTTCGATGCAACTTTTTCTCCATAAGGTGATAAGCGATTTATAATTATTCCCGTCTGCAACTATAAATTTTGGCTCTAAGCTATCTAGCATTCGATTTAAGTTCAGTCTCGGGCTATTTACGAGTAGGACAATATCAACTTGATAATTTTTGGGATAGAGTCCTAAGCTATCTATTATAATAATTTTTTTATTCTTGTAGTTGAATGCCAGAGGCATTAATTTTTCTGAATATTCGTTGATGTCTAAATAAATTCGATAATTTTTTACGGGATAACTGTTTTTATATTTTTTTAAGGAATCATATTTATAGATTTCTAATTGATGTCCTATTTTGTTTCCTATAAAACTGTGTCGTGTTTTATGAAAAACAATGAGTTCGTTTTTTGAATGAAGGTACTTTTGAAGTAAATTAGAACAAAATATAACTAGAAAACTTAAAAGCGTTAAAACTACTATGTTTTGAACTTTTGACTTCCAATAAAATAGCACCATTAGAATAAGTAAATAGGCGATAAACACTTCGTTAAAGTTAAACGAGATATCTTGAAATAAAAAAAAATCTTGATCTGCAATCCAGCTTATAAACGAATTTAAAAGTTTGATTAAATAATTGTAAGCCATTGCAAACCAGACTGGGGTCATATTAAACGATGAAAGTAAAATTAGTAAAATGCCTAAAAAAAGAATAAATCCAATTAGTGGTAATACCATCAAATTTGTAATCAAAAATAATCCAGGAAATTGATGAAAATAAAATAGACTTATAGGAACAATACCCACTTGTGCTGCTAAAGTAACCGTTATTATATTCCAAATTTTTTTAAGAAAAGGATGTTTGGGGTAATAAACTTTATTCCATATTGGAACTAACCAGAGAATAAATAAAACAGCTAAATAACTTAATTGAAAACCAACATGGAACAACCAATTTGGATTAATAATTAGCAATGTAAAATAAGAAAGAAAAAGGGTGTTGGTAGCATTGGTATCTCTATTGATTATTTTTGCAAGTGCAAAAAAGGAAAACATAGTAACGGTTCGAATAACCGAAGGTGAAAGTCCAGTGAGAAAAGTAAAGCCCCAGAGAAGTATGACAATTATGACAGCGATACCTTTCTCATTTTTAAGAAGTCTTTTTATTGGGCTTAAAATATACAAAAGAATCATATATATAATACCGGTGTGGAGTCCCGAAACTGCTAAAATATGGATAGCTCCAGCAGCAGCATAGTCACTGTATAAATCTTTATTGATATCTCGTTTTTCTCCTAAAACCAAGGCTTTCACTATGGATAATTCGTCAGAAGATAAATGGTTTTGTTTTAATTTCTCAATTAAATAATTTCTTAATTTACTTGCTCGCCCTCTAAGGGTAGCTAGTCCTTTAATTTTTTTTAAATTATTCGTATTTGTAACAGTAATTTGATCATAAACCCCAAGATTTTTCATATATCTTGAATAATCAAACTGATGTGGGTTTAAAGGAGCAGGGATTTTTTTAATCGAGCTATTTACAATTAATAGATTGTCCACATTTAGTTCTGTTGTCGTCGTATCCCTTTTTATGTTTAAAAGTAATTTTCCGCTAGAAGGCATATTATGAACCGAAATCACTTCAACAATATATTTAAATTGATAAGGGTCTTTTTTTAAAACTTCTGTTACCTTTAAATAAAGAAGGTCATGGTCCGTTATTTTTTTAGAGTAATGATTGTATTGAAATGCAGGAGTTTTATATTGATAGAGCAGGGCTCCCAAAGAGAAAAAACAGATATAAGTTATTAATCCGAAATAAATTTTTTGAATTAATATTTTTCTTGAAGTATACCAAAAAATAACTAAAATTATCAAAGAGGAAATCAACAAATAACCATATTCAAATGAAGATTTGTAATGAGCAACTAGAATTCCAACCGTTAAAAAAAAAGAAAATTTTACTATAGAAAAATTAATAAATTTCATTCAATTTCATTTAAGATCTACTTAAATTAATTGAGGAGATTTATAAATATAGTTATTTTTTTAATGTTTAAATAATTTTTCTAGCCTCTATAAAGGCTTTTTTCCAATAGGCCTCATCAAGTGAAGAAATAATAACTCCTGACGATGTTGTAGAATGTATAAAAAACAAGCCTTTTTTATTTTTCTCAACGACCAAGCCAACATGATTGATTGTCCTTCTTTTTTTGCTTGTGTTAAAGAATAGGAGATCTCCTTTTTGAACTTTAGTCAACGGAACTTTAGCCCCCTTTTGTGCCATATCACGACTAACTCGAGGCAAACTGATTTGTTCACTTTGAAAGGCAACATAAAGTAACCCTGAGCAGTCTATACCTCTTTTTGTAGTTCCACCATACTTGTATTTTGTTCCTGAATAGCCTTTTGCATAAGCGATAATTGCATCAGCTTTACTTGATGTTCTTTTTTTTGATGTTTTTGTGGTTCTTGACTGCTTATTAGTAGTTTTTTTTGAGCTTCCGCAAGAAATTAAAAAAAATGATAAAAGAATTAAAATAAGTTTTAATTTCATTTTTTTAGTTCCTCGATAATTATTTTTGCGGTTTTTTCGCTAGCTCCAATTCCTCCCAATCGATCCTCCAAATCGTAATAATTGGAAAATAAGTTAGATCGATGATGCTCGTCCAAGATTTTTGTGAGCTCTTGAGACACTCTTTTTTTATTAAACTCTGATTGAATCAGTTCGGTAACTACTTCTCTATCCAGTATTAAATTCACCAATGAAATGTATTTGAGTTTAATAATTCGTTTAGCGATTTCATACGATATTTGATTTCCTTTATAGCACACTACCTGTGGCACTTTGAATAATGCGGTTTCTAGGGTAGCTGTTCCAGAAGTTACTAATGCTGCATAGGATATGCTCAATAAGTCGTAGGTTTTGTTTAACAACAAATGAACATTAGGCGTTTTAATCATTGACGTATAAAATAATTTATCTTGGCTTGGAGCTCCTGCAATTACAAATTGATATGCTGAAAAATCGTCTACAATACTCAGCATTACCTCGAGCATTTTTGATATTTCTTGTTTTCGACTTCCCGGTAAAATAGCAATAATAGGTCGTTGATCCAGCCCATTTTCTTTTTTAAATAGCGCCTCATCAACTTGATTTCTAATCGAAATTTCGTCAATTAATGGATGCCCGACAAAATGAACGGGGAACTGATGTTTGTCTTCATAAAAAGGTTTTTCAAATGGAAGTATGACATACATTTGATCAACATCTCTTTTTATGGCTTTGATTCGACTTTCTTTCCAAGCCCATATTTGAGGAGAAATATAATAATGAGTTTTAATTCCTTTTTTCTTTGCCCATTTGGCAATACGCATATTAAAGCCGGGATAATCAATAAAAATAATCACGTCTGGATTAAATTGAACAATGTCATTTTTGCAAAATGAAATATTTTTAAAAATGGTTTTTAAATTCAATAAAACTTCAACAAACCCCATAAAAGCAAGGTCCTTGTAATGTTTTACCAAAGTCCCTCCGTTTTTCGACATTAAATCACCTCCCCAATAACGAATGGTTGTATTGGGATCTTCATGATGAAGAGCCTTCATTAAATTTGCACCATGTAAATCGCCTGATGCTTCTCCAGCTATGATATAATATTTCATAATTAATAAAACTTAGTAAAAAGTATAACTAATGCGCTGATAACCGTGGCAAGTAGAACTCCTCTAGCCCTGTAAATTTGATTCTTTTTTATAAAAATAAAAAAAACAAATAGATTTAAGATTGCTCCTAATGCTATTATATTCCCAACTACACCAGTTTCGTAAGCTTTATAAAGGGTTTCTTCTAAATTAAAATCGGAGAAGAAATAAATATATAAATAGCTTCCAGCTAAATTAGCAATGAGTCCTATTATTAAACCGATAAGCACTTCTTTTTTTAAAGGTTCCAATGGTTGATATTTTTAATTGCGTGATGCGCTGTTAAATCGAATTGGGTTGGTGTTATAGATACATATTCGTTTTCAAGAGCCCATTCGTCGGTATCTTCCCCTTTATCGTTGTTTACAAACTTTCCGCTAAGCCAATAATAATCTCTACCTAAAGGATTAGTTCTTTTGTCAAATTTTTCTTCCCAAACACCATTCGCTTGTCTGCATATTTTTATTCCTTTTAGTTTGCTGTTTGATATTTTAGGAATATTTACGTTTAAAACAACTCCTTCTGGCATTCCATTCTTCAAACATTCTGAAACAATTCTTTTAATGAACTCTTTTGAATGTGAAAAATCTGCATCTAATGAATAGTCAAGTAAGGAAAAACCAATAGCAGGTATGCCTTGAGTTCCAGCTTCAACAGCGGCACTCATCGTTCCGCTATAGATGACATTAATAGACGAATTACTACCGTGGTTTATTCCACTTACGCACAAGTCTGGTTTTCTTTTTAGAATTTCATTGACTGCAATTTTTACGCAATCAACCGGTGTTCCACTACAACTATATTCAGATTGAGGTTCATTTTTATTGATAACAATCGGTTCGCAATAAAGGGTGCTATTGATAGTTATCGCGTGCCCCATACCACTTTTCGGGGAGTCAGGAGCAACCACCACCACATCACCAAAATCATTCATTATTTCAATTAAAAATCGAATGCCTGGTGCGTTAATTCCATCATCATTTGTTACTAGAATTAGAGGTTTTTTTGAATTCATTACAAGATTCTATTTTACAGTAGCTAAAATACATAATAATTACTTCTGAATAATTGTTTAATTGCTTAAGTATTGTTCCTCTTGCTTTAACAAAAAATTAGTATCGTTTCTAACCCATAGGCAGTATATTTTTTCTAATTTAGTTGTTACCAAAAAAATGGGAAATGAGAATTATGAAAATGAATTTTAAAGTTTTGCTCCTAGCTGTATTTGTAGCGATTGCCTCTTGCAGTTTTACCACTAAAAAATTTGACAATCCAGAAAAAGATAAGTTATTGATAGATTTAATTACTTATGTATTAGAAAAAGGGCATTACAGTCCCAAAGATATAAATGATGCTTTTTCTAAAAATATTTATCGAAATTTTATCGCCGGAGTAGATCCTTTAAAACGATATTTTTTAATGTCAGATATTGAGGAGTTTAAACGGTACGAAACCTCTATTGACGACCAAATTAAAATAAAGGATGTTACCTTTTTTAATCTGGTTTATTCCCGTTTGTCCCAGAGAATAAGGGAAATAGAAAAAATGTACCCAACGATATTAGAACAATCCTTTGATTATAAAATGGATGAAGAGCTCAACGTAGATTACGACAAAATAGCCTATGCAAAAGACAAAAAAGCTCTAAAAAATCGCTGGAGAAAACAACTTAAATTCAGTACGATCTCAAATTATTACGACTTGATTGAAGAAAACGGGACCGTTCTTAATGAAGCATCTAAAAAAGAACAAAACGAAGATGATCAAAAACCTAAAACCATAAGTGAAATTGAACTAGAAGCTCGAGAAAACACAAAAAATTCTATGAGTGAATATTTTGATTTTGTAAATGACCTAGAGAGTAAAGATTATTTTGCCATATTTTTAAATGTTATAGTGGAAGAATTCGATCCTCATACCAATTATTTTGCCCCCTCCGACAGAGATCGTTTTGAGTTACAAATGTCAGGTAAACTAGAAGGGATAGGAGCAAGATTACAAAAGAAAAACGACTATATAAAAATTGTGGAAGTGATCTCTGGAGGACCTGCATGGCGGGGTGAACATGTCGAAGTCGGTGATATGATTATGAAAGTAAAACAAGAAAAAGAAAAAGAAGCGGTAAGTGTAGTTGGAATGCGCTTAGACGATGCGGTAAAATTAATTAAAGGCCCAAAAGGAACTAAAGTAATTTTGACGATTAAACGCGTTGATGGAAGTATCGAAGAAGAAATTATCACTAGAGACGTAGTTGAAATAGAAGAGACTTATGCAAAATCGACACTTATCAAAAAAGAAGATAAAAACTATGGATTAATCGATTTACGCCAATTTTATTTTGACATGCAAAATTACAAGGAACGAAATGCTGCAAGCGATGTTAAAAAAGAAATTTTGAGACTGAAAGATGAAGGCATGGAAGGACTTATTATTGATTTGAGAGGTAATGGGGGTGGCTCTTTAAGAACAGCCGTTGATATGGCTGGGCTATTTATAAAAGAAGGTCCGATTGTACAGGTGGCATCTTCCGGTAGTAAAAAAGAAGTTTTAGAAGATCAAGATGATGAAATTGTTTGGGATGGTCCGCTAGTAATTTTGGTTAACGAACTATCAGCCTCCGCTTCAGAAATTTTAGCGGCAGCAATGCAAGATTACAAAAGAGCCATAGTCATTGGGTCGAACCAGTCCTATGGTAAAGGAACCGTTCAGAATTTATTAGATTTAAATCAATGGCTCCGTAATAACGACATGGGGGATATGGGGTCTTTAAAATTAACAACTCAAAAATTTTACAGAGTTAACGGAGGTTCAACACAACTAGAAGGAGTTAAAAGTGATGTGGTCATGGCAGATCGATACAGTTACATAAATATTGGAGAAAAAGATTATGACAATCCGTTGCCTTATGATAAAATAGAGCCTGCAGATTATGAAGTTTGGAATGGGTACTTGGATTATGAAAAAATAATTAAAAAAAGCATGGATCGGATGGCAAAAAGTGAGCAATTAAGATTAATTGATGAGAATGCTCAATGGATAAAAAGTCGTCGCGATATAACCATTGTTAACTTAAATTATGAATCCTATAAAAATGAGTTAGAGAGTAGAATTGACGACACTAAAAAATTCGATGCCATAGATAACTATGACAATAAACTACGATATGAATCATTGCCCTTTGAGATTGAACTTATGAAGCAAGATACAACCCTGCTAGAAAAAAGAAAGCGATGGCACAAAAGCTTAGGCAACGACATTTACATAGAGGAAGGGGTTAATATCTTACAAGATTTAAAATCAACGGATGCCAACAGAGGTAAACTAGCTAATGTTAGAGACTAATTAATAATTTTATTGCTAAATTAGCATGTGAAAAATACCTCAACATCATTAACAAAATTAACGCTGCAGAAGTTTAAAAAAAACGGATGGGGCGTTTTTAGTTTTATCTTTTTAGTTATATGTGTATGGGTTGGATTGTTTGCTTACGTTTTGGCGCCTGATAATTCTAAAAATGCCAACCAGATGCATTTATCAATTCATTCAAAGCCTCCTGGATTTGAGGTAAAAATTTTGAAAATACCCGATGCTGGAGGAAACAAAAATTCTTTTTCAGAATATTTTACAGGAAAAAAAAATGTCGCACAAGAAATTCCAATTTCTGATTACACAATTCAAAACAATTCCTTAAAAATTAGAGAATATAGTGATGAAGGAGGTGAGGGGATTCCTAAAGATTACGCTATTTCGTTATTTCCTGGAGTGAAAGACATAAATAAAGTGCCGGAATCATACATCACTAATAAAACTTTTTTGTTGGGAACTGATAAGTACGGAAGAGACTTATTAAGCCGCATGCTTATAGGAATTCGTATTTCGTTAGCTATTGGTTTTGTGTCGGTTTTTATTTCATTGATCATTGGAATAACAATGGGGGCTATTGCAGGTTATTTTGGAGGAAAAATTGATGCCGTTATCATGTGGATTATAAATGTTACTTGGTCCATTCCTACACTTTTATTAGTTATAGCAATTACCTTAGCGTTAGGTAAAGGATTTTGGCAAGTTTTCATTGCAGTTGGACTGACTATGTGGGTAGAAGTTGCTCGTGTTGTACGAGGTCAAGTAATGAGTGTAAAACAACTACAATATGTAAACGCTGCAAAAGCATTAGGATATAATGATTTCCGAATTATAACAAAACATATTTTACCCAATAGTATGGCTCCTGTAATCATTATTTCAGCAGCAAATTTTGCTGCAGCTATACTGATAGAAAGTGGTTTGAGTTTTCTAGGAATTGGTGCTCAACCGCCAATGCCAAGTTGGGGGGGGATTATTAAGGACCATTATTCTTATATTATACTTGGAAAACCTTTTTTAGCGATTATTCCAGGCTTGGCAATTATGAGTTTGGTAACTGCTTTTATGTTGATGGGAAATGCTTTACGAGATGCCCTGGATGTCAAAAATTAACACTAGTGATTGATGTAATTTGATGCGTCCAGCCTAATAAAAATAAAAAGTAAAATTGTAAAGCCCCAAAGTCCCGAGCCACCGTAACTAAAAAACGGAAGTGGTATGCCAATAGTAGGTAATAATCCTGAAACCATTCCAATATTTATAAAAAAATGAAAAAATAGTATCGATGCTACGCTGTAACCATAAATTCTACTGAATTGAGATTTTTGTCTCTCTGATAATATTAGTAATCGAATGATTAAAGTTAAAAAAAGGAGCACGACTCCCATACTTCCTATAAATCCCCATTCTTCTCCAACAGTACTAAAAATATAATCTGTATCCTGTTCTGGAACAAATTTTCCTTTAGTTTGGGTTCCCTGCAGCCACCCTTTTCCAGTCCATCCGCCACTTCCTATCGCAATTTCACTTTGGTTGGTATTGTAACCAATACTTTTAGTGTCAACTTGTTTGCCTAAAACGATATTGAAACGATCTCTGTGCCTTTGCTCTAATACGTTTTCGAAAATGAAATTAACTGAAATTGAAAACCCTATACATGCAACTGCTAAAACTCCGTATTTAACAATGGATTTTTTTTTAGTTTTAAATACTAAAATTCCAATAATCAGTAATACTATCAGTGAAATCCAGATGGTGCCAAAGGCTAGGGTAGCAACAAACAAAGCGGCTACAATGAATCCAAATGATAAATACATCCCGTGTAGCCCTTCTCTGTACAACGGGAAAATTAAGGCTAAGTAAACCAGCGCACTTCCTGGATCTGGTTGTAGGATTATAAAAATAGCGGGTAAAAAAATAATAATCAAAGATTTTAATTGATCTTGATAAGTAGTTAAATCAATTTGAATATCACTAACATATTTTGCCAATGCAAGGGCTGTAGCGACTTTAGCAAATTCACTAGGCTGAATTGTAAATCCGCCGATGGCATACCAAGAAGTGGCGCCATTTATATTTTTTCCAAAAAAGAATAGTCCTAAAAGTGAAAAGAGTGCCACGAGATATATAACACTCGAAAATCGTTCATAAAATTTAGACTCAATAGCGAGTATAAAAACAATTAGTAGGGCACTTAAACAAATAAACATTAGTTGTTTCGTATACACTTGTTTTACATCAAAGAAACTTAAAGAAGCTTCATTGAAGGATGCGGAGTAAATATTGACCCAACCTGCAGTAACTAACATTATATATATAAATATAGTAGGCCAGTCGTATTTTGATCCTTTAGCGATTAGCATTAATAATTAATTTTAAATGGTTTTCCTGAGTAGGGTTTTTTGTATTCTTCTAGTAGGCTTCCGTTTAAAACGAAATTTTCCATATCTGTTCTAGTGATTTCTCCTTTTAAATATTTTTCGATCATTAGCCCTGCTATTCTTCCCGCCCACCTTGAGCCCCAATACCCATTTTCAATGATTACAGCTATCGCAATTTTAGGATTTTCTTTAGGCGCAAAAGCGACGAAGATAGAGTGATCAGTCAACTGAACTCGCTTACCATCAATTTTTGTATAATTTTCTGCGGTCCCTGTTTTACCACAAATTTCAACACCTGGTATTTGTATGTTTTTTGCAGTTCCTTCATTGTAAACTTCAAACATTCCCTCAATAACGGGCTCAAAGTATTGTTTTTCAATTGTTGTATTATACCGATTGGTATATTTTGATGGAATAGTGTCGACAGAGTTTATTTTTTTAATGATATGCGGTTTATAATACCATCCTCTATTTGCAATAGCTGCTGTAAAATTAACCATTTGCATTGGCGTAAGTATAACTTCTCCTTGTCCAATAGCATTTGAAATAGTGGCGCTTGCATACCATTTGTACTTTGGATATTGATACCATCTATTGTAAAAATCAGATGATGGAATTAAGCCTTTTTTTCCTGGAGGTAAATCGTAGCCTATATAGTTGCCTAATCCAAAGCTTGCTAAATGATATCTCCAATTATCAATTCCTTCTTGAGGTGAGGAAAATTTTTCTATCGTTCTTTTGTAAATTTTACAAAAATAAGTATTACAAGAATTTGCTAAACCTTCAGACAAGTTTAACGGTGTTTTATGAAGATGACAACCAAGCTTTTTCTTTCCGCCATAATTATAGCTCCCCTGGCAAATTAACTTTTCATTTTTTTGAACAACACCTTCTTGCATTCCAATTAATGCTGTAAGGGTCTTAAAAGGAGATCCTGGTGGGTATTCCCCTTGTAGGACTCTATCAAACAAAGGTCTGGAAATGGTATCATACCATAATTTTGTAAAGTTTTTAGAACGCTCTCTACCCACCAATATTTTTGGATCATAGTTAGGAGCAGATACTAATGCTAATATTTCTCCGGTTGAGGGTTCCAGCGCTACAATACCGCCCCGTTTATTAATTAATAATTTTTCTCCATACTCTTGAAGCCGCGAATCTATGGTAAGTGTAATATCTTTTCCGTTGATGGGTACCGTATCAAAAACCCCTTCTTGATAAGAACCAATTTCTCTATTAAAACGGTCCATTTGAAGGTGTTTTACCCCTTTTTTTCCTCGTAGAATTTCTTCATATTCCATTTCTACTCCAGCCTTACCAATGAGATCCCCCATTTGATAATATGGGTTTTTGTCAATAATAGTTTTATTGACCTCTGCTATATAACCAAATACATTTGCAGCGTTTGAAACTTGATATTCTCTCAAGGATCTTTTCTGGATATAAAATCCTTTATATTTCCACATTTTTTCCGAAAGAAACGCATATTCATCTTTCGTAAATTGCGACACTACTACAGAGGGTAATCTGGGGGAATAAATAATTGCTTTTTTTAGGATCTTATCATATTTTTCTTCCGTAATTTTTAATAATTCACAGAATTCTGACTTTAAATCTGGAGTCAATGAATCTACATTTTTTGGAATCACCATCACATCGTAAGATGGCTGGTTTGAAACCAATAGTTCACCATTTCGGTCAAATATAAATCCACGTTGAGGGTAGTCAAATACTTTTTTAACAGCATTATTTTGTGACGATATTTGTGAGGAAGTGTCCAAAACTTGGAGGTAAAAAAGTCTTGCGGAGATGATGAGTCCGGTAAAAACAACCAGGAGGAAGAATAAATATTTTCTCACTTTATTTTCTGCTAAATAGGGTGATTGTGGATAAAATTAAAACAATGCTAAAGATACTCGAAAATAAAATTGAATTTAAAAATAATACAAAATGATTGATATTAAATATTTCTAGCGCAAACAATATAAAGTGATGGATAAACACCATAGAACCCACATAAATAAATTGTTTCATATAATCTTCGCTACTAATTTTTATAGTATTGTATTCATAGCTTATTCCAAAAGAATATTTTAAGATAAAAGGTCGAATAAAAGCAATAGAGACACATGCGGCTGCATGAATACCTCCAGAATCACTAAAAAAATCAACAAATAAACCCAATAAAAAACTTAGAAAAATAAGCAAACTTTTATTGCCTGTGAATGGGTAAATAATTATAAAAAGCAGGTATAAATAGGGGTTCACATAACCAAAAAGATTTATTTGATTTAATAGAAGTACTTGTACTAAGACTAGCAAAAGAAAACGAACAGTATTTACAAAAATTAAATTATTTAGCATCGTTTGTCTCTTTTTCTAAATTGATGATCTCATTCGAATCTTGATTTCTGATCACATAAATATGTTCGAGATTGGTCATGTCGTTAAACAATTCTATGTTTAAATATTTTGAGTTTTTATCTTCGGTGAGTCTAAAGTCTTTTACTTTACCAATCAATATTCCTTCTGGAAAAATTGTTGATTTTCCTCCAGTAACTATTGTATCTCCAATTTTAACAGGAGCTAATCTTGGAATATCTATCAATTGCACCAAATATGGGTCCTCTGTATTCCAGATTAATGAGCCAAAATGTTTCGATTTTTTAAGCTTTGCATTTATTTGGCTGTTGGTATTTAAAATTGACTGAATGGTAGCGTATTTATTAGAAACATTGTCAATAATACCAACGATACCTTTTGAGGTAACAACTCCTTGATCTGTTTTTAGATGATCGTTTATTCCCTTATTTATCGTAAGTTTATTTTTAGTTTTTGAAAACGAATTGTTGATTACTTTTGCATGAGAAAAATAATATTTTGAATAAATCGAAGCGGTATCTATAGCATATATTGTGATGTTATTTCTATAGGATTCCAATTCTTTTCTAATTCTACTATTCTCTTCTATTAAGAGTATATTTTCCTTTTTTAAACTAAAATAACTGGTAATTGAGCTTTTTAAAGAATAAATACTCCCAGTTAAATATGTAGAAGAGTTTACAAATCTATTTTTATGATAAGCGTGTGTTTGTATTGTGAGAAAAATAGAGATTGAAAACAAAAGTGTAAATAGCAGAAAATTTTTGTTTCGTATAAAGAAAAATAGAATCTGCTGCATAAGATGTTCAAATCACATAAGTAGTTAACAATCAATGATTGTTATTTAATTAATACACTTTTATATTTTGATAAATTTTTTAAACAAATCCCGGTACCACGAACAACTGCTCTTAGGGGATCTTCAGCAATATAAACAGGTAAATCTGTTTTTTGTGATAATCTTTTGTCCAATCCTCTTAACATAGAGCCACCTCCTGCCAAATAAATTCCAGTATTGTAGATGTCTGCAGCTAGTTCTGGAGGGGTTTTAGATAGCGTTTCCATTACAGAGTCTTCAATTCTTAGAATAGACTTATCCAATGCTTTTGCGATTTCTCTGTAGGAAGTTTGAACTTGTTTTGGTTTTCCGGTTAACAAATCTCGCCCTTGAACTGCTAAATCTTCAGGAGGTAAATCTAAATCCTCGGTCGCTGCACCAATTTGGATTTTGATATTTTCTGCAGTCCTTTCTCCTACGTACAAATTATGTTGGGTCCTCATGTAGTAGATAATATCGTTTGTAAAAACATCTCCTGCAATTTTTACAGATTTATCACAAACAATACCACCCAGAGCTATTACTGCAATCTCAGTCGTTCCACCCCCGATATCAACTATCATATTTCCTTTGGGCTGCATGGTGTCAACACCAATACCAATAGCAGCGGCCATTGGTTCGTGTATGAGGTAAACTTCTTTCCCATTAACTCTTTCTGCACTTTCTTTAACGGCACGCATTTCTACGGCGGTAATACCACTTGGAATACATATAACCATTCGAAGGGATGGAGTGATCCATTTCTTTTTTAGAGCAGGAATGTCTTTGATGAACATATTTATCATTTGTTCACTAGCGTCAAAGTCTGCAATTACTCCATCTTTTAAAGGCCTTATAGTTTCAATATTATTGTGGGTTTTACCTTGCATTAAATTGGCTTCTGTTCCTACAGCAATTATTTTTCGAGTGGTTCGGTCTCTAGCGACAATAGAGGGCGCGTCTACCACTACTTTATCATTATGAATAATCAGTGTGTTAGCAGTTCCTAAATCTATTGCTATCTCTTCGGTTAAGAAGTCAAAAAATCCCATATGTTATTTTAAATATTGAATATTAAACGTGTCTTTACAAATGTAATAAAAATTAATGCTTAAAATGACGTACTCCGCTAAATACCATTGTCATAGAATTAGCATTACAATAATCGATGCTCAATTCATCTTTAATGGACCCGCCAGGTTGTATTACAGAGGTCACACCAGCTTTGTCTGCAATTTCAACACAATCTGGAAATGGAAAAAAAGCATCACTAGCCATAACGGCTCCTTTTAAGTCAAATCCAAATGAATTTGCTTTGTTGACGGCTTGATTTAAAGCATCTACTCTTGAAGTTTGACCAGTTCCACTAGCACATAATTGATTTCCTTTAACCAAGACAATCGTATTTGATTTAGTATTCTTACATATTTTAGAAGCAAATATTAAGTCATTTAGTTCGCTTTTAGTAGGCTTACCGTTGGTTACATATGTTAAATTTTCAATAGAATCGGTCAAGTTATCTTTTTCTTGAACCAAAGTCCCGTTTAAACAAGTTCTGAGAATGGTTTTGGGTAACTCAATATTTTTTTGAAGTAACAGTATTCGATTCTTTTTTCCTTTTAAAACTTCTAATGCTTTTGTTGAAAAAGAGGGAGCTATAACCACCTCACAAAATAATTTGTGAATTTCTTCAGCAGTTACTTGATCTATTTCAGTATTGCAAATTAAAATTCCTCCAAATGCTGAAACAGGATCACCAGCTAATGCATCTTTGTAGGACTCTAGAAGGGTGTCTCTTTGAGCAATACCACATGCATTGTTATGTTTTAAAATTGCAAATGTTGGAGCTTCTCCAGTAAACTCAGCCATTAAATTTACGGCGGCATCGACATCTAGTAAATTATTGTAACTTAATTCTTTACCATGTAGTTTGTCAAAAATAGCTTCAAAGTTTCCGTAAAAAAATCCTTTTTGGTGTGGGTTTTCGCCATACCTTAGGGTACTTCCTTTTAGTTCGCTTATTTTTAATGTAGTGATTTCTTGCGGTTCATTAAAATAATTAAAAATAGCAGTGTCGTAATGAGAGGACACGTTAAACGCTTTTGCAGCAAATCTCTTTCTATCTGTAAATGATACTTCTCCGTCATTGGCAGACAAAATACTTAGTAAGTCTTCGTAATCCTCCATAGAGGAAACACATAAAGTGTCTGCGAAGTTTTTCGCAGCTGCTCTAATCAATGATATTCCACCGATATCTATTTTTTCAATGATGGCTGTTTCTTCAGCTCCTGATGCCACTGTTTTTTCAAAGGGATATAAGTCGACCACAACCAAATCTAATTGGGGGATATTGTAGGCCTCCATTTCGGAGACATCATTGTCGTTGTGCTGTCTGTTTAAAATTCCTCCAAAAACTTTTGGATGCAATGTTTTTACCCTACCTCCAAGAATTGACGGATAATCAGTAACCTCTTCTACAGGAATAACCTTAATTCCTAAATCATTGATAAACTTTTGAGTACCTCCTGTTGAATAAATTTTAACGTTCAATTCGTCAAGCTTTTTAACTATTGGTTCAAGGCCCTCTTTGTGGAATACAGAAATTAAAGCGGAGTGTATTTTTTTATTTTTCATAAGGAAATAGGTTTTTTATTCTTTAATTGAGGCTTATGCAAAAGTACATAATTACCTCTTAAAATTGTAACATAAGTTTATAGAAAACGTCCTATATTCGTGAAAGTTTTTTGATCAAAAAAAAACATTAATTTTTCACTTAAATAGGACCAAAAAAACCTTTGATTTAATTTTTTTACTTTAAATTTTAAAATGATAATATATTTACGAGTCTTAAGGGAAAGTTTTAATTTTGCAATTAATGCGCTTACAACCAATAAACTAAGGACATTTTTGTCCTTACTGGGTGTAACCATCGGGATTTTCTCAATTATTGCAGTTTTAGCCGCTGTAGATTCGCTAAAAAACGAAATAAATGACAGTATAAGCTCTTTGGATAACAGCACTATCATTATTATGCGATTTAATTTTGGTCCCTCTGATATACCTCGATGGAAAAGCGAACAATTTCCAGATGTTTCCTACGAGGAATACCAGTACATAAAAAAGAATGTACCAAATACCAAAGCGGTCTCATTTGCCTTAAATGTCCCGAGCACAGCCATTAAATATGAAGAAAATTCGATTTCAAATGTTGATGTGGGAGCAATCACTCACGAGTATTACGATATAGAATCTCTTCAAATAGCTGAGGGACGTTTTTTTAACGAAGCAGAATCTAACAGTGGTACTCCTGTCATTGTTTTGGGAGATGAAATTGCAAAAACCTTGTTTCCTTCTTCAAGCCCATTAGGAAAAAAAATACGATTGTATGGTCGAAAATTTACGGTGATAGGAGTTCTCAAAAAAGAAGGCGCTGGATTATTTGGAGAATCTAAAGACACGACTGTTTTGCTGCCCGTCAACATGGCAAGAAAAATATTTGGAGACAATAATAAATCGACCTTTCCGCAAATTATAGTAAAGCCCGAAAAAGGCATCGATAACGCGGGTTATATTGCTGATCTAACTCAAAAAATTAGAATGGCTAGAGGATTAAAACCTGATGACATTAATGATTTTTTTATCAACCAATTAAAAGGTTTTAAAGATGTGATTGACGATATTACGGGAACTATGAATGGTATAGGTTGGATTATTAGCGGATTCTCTTTGTTGGTTGGTGGATTTGGAATTGCCAACATTATGTTTGTAAGCGTAAAGGAGCGTACCAATCTTATTGGAATTCAAAAATCATTGGGTGCAAAAAATAAATTTATATTATTTCAATTTTTATTTGAAGCGGTAATTTTATCTCTTATTGGGGGGCTTATAGGTTTAATTCTAGTTTTTATAGTTTCAGTGATAGCTTCCTCATTTTCTGGAGATTTTAATTTTGTATTATCTCCATGGAACATGTTTTTAGGCACTGCAATATCAGCTATAATTGGATTGATTTCTGGAATAATTCCTGCAATATCAGCTTCAAAATTAGACCCTGTTGAAGCAATTAGAACCGGACAGTAATAAAATTATTATAGAATTAATGCCACTTTTTCATTAACCCATTCTAATAGATACTCATCTTTTTTTGAAAATGGATTTAGAGTATGAGAGTCAACATCTAGTTGTCCTATATTTATTCCATCTTTAAACAAGGGAATCACGATTTCTGCCTTCACATGAATATTACAGGATATATAATTATTTTGAGCTTTGACATCATCTACCACAAAGTTTTTGCCAGCATTAGCAACCTGTCCACAAATTCCTTTTCCGAAAGGGATGATGGTGTGATCGGTAGGCACTCCGGCAAAAGCCTCTAAATGCAAAGTTTTTGCATCATGATTTGCAAAATAGAATCCAACCCAATCGTAATAATCATTGGTATCTTTTAATGTTCGACAAATTAGGGTCATGCGCTTATTTATAGAATACTCATTTTGATTAATAATCCAATGTATTCTTTCTTTAAGTTCTTTATATACCATAGAAAATTTAGTGAAGTACTAAGTTAATAAAACAGAAGTAATTATACTTTCAAAAAAATACTTTTAAATTTCAGTTAAATACGATGATGAAGTCTTTTTGTTGTGCATATTTTGTAACTTTGCAGTGATGCAAAAAATAATATCTATTGTACTGACCATCTTGATTTTAGCGAGTAGCTCTGGTGTTACTTATGCTAAGCACTATTGTGGAGATTTCGAGGTTGTTGCTACTTTGACCATGGGAAAAAAAGATCTTTCTTGTGGTATGGCTATGGAAGCTGATGATTGTGATAGCAATGAAGAAGAACCAATGCATTGTTGTAAAAACACTTATAAACACATCGATACGGACGATAACTTCGTAAATTCATTTTACAACATCCACATCAGTAATAATTTTGTAGCCAGTTTCGTGTCCGCTTTTATTTTAGCAGATGTTGTCTTATCTGCAAAGGAATTATATATTTTTACAGGCCACGATCCTCCCCTAATTTACGGAAATTTACAGGTGCTTCACCAAGTATTTATTATTTGATTTTTATTTAAAATTTAGAATTATTGGAGATATAGACCATTTCCATTATTGGCTATTTAGGGGCTTTAGTGTCCGATTTAAATAAAAATTAAATAAATGAAATACCTGTTATATATATTATTATTATCAACACCTATAATTTCTTTTTCACAAGAAAAAATGGAAGGGGTTATTTTAGAAAAAAATGAAAAAAACGAACCAATAGGGCTATCTGGCGTCAATGTTTTTTGGGCCAATGCATCTATAGGTACTATGACAGATTTAAATGGTGCTTTTTCTATACCTTATAAAAAAGAGTATAACCAATTAGTTATTAGCTATATTGGGTACAAAACAGATACTATTTCTGTGAACTCAAACAAAAGAATTAATCATATTTTAAACTCTAAAGATCAATTGGATGAAGTGGTTATTAAAACCAAAAAGAAAGCATCTGCAAGGTCCTATTTGTCTTCACAGAATGTTATAAACGTGAGTAGCTCGGAGTTATTAAAAGCCGCTTGTTGTAATTTATCTGAAAGTTTTGAAACCAATCCATCCATTGATGTAAATTTTGCAGATGCTCTCACGGGAACTAGAGAGATTAAAATGCTTGGTTTAACCAGTCCTTATATTTTAATAACTACAGAAAATATACCATCTATAAGAGGTGCATCTCAAACGTATGGGATGAGTTTTATTCCTGGGACTTGGGTGGAGAGTATCCATATTACTAAAGGAGCTGGTAGTGTGATAAATGGTTTTGAGAGTATCGCTGGGCAAATAAACACAGAGTTACAAAAACCCTCAAGAGACGATTTACTATTTGTAAATCTTTATGGAAACGCAAATGGGCGATTGGAATTAAATACTCATCTAAATACTAAAGTTGCCGATAAATGGAATACAGGATTGTATGTACATGGAAATGTAAGAAATCACAAATTCGATAAAAACGAAGATTCGTTTTTAGATATGCCTATGCAAAAACAAATAAATTTGATGAATCGCTGGCAGTATACTAATAACGAAAAAGGGTTGGTGAGTTTTATCAATTTTAGGTTTTTAAATGACGAAAAACAGACAGGTCAAGTCGATTTTGATCCAAATAGAGATCAATTAACTACCAATTATTGGGGTAGTGAAATAGATACACAAAGGATTGAAGGTTCTGTAAAATTTGGTTACGTAAACCCAGAAATACCATACCAAACTATTGGGGTTCAAGCATCGTATAGCAATCATGTACAAGAATCGTATTTTGGATTAAATATTTATGATATTAGCCATGATAGTTTTTTTGCTACTGCAATGTATAATTCTATCATAGGAGATTCTAGAAATAAATTTAAATCTGGAATTAGTGCTACTTATGATGATTATAATGAACTCGTAAATACGGATGTTTATCAACGGTCAGAAAATTCTTTTGGAGCATTTTTTGAATATTCTTACGATAATTTAGGTGATTTAAATTTAACAGCAGGATTACGTATCGATACTTCTAATTTATTAGGTACATTTTTAACGCCAAGGTTACATGCTCGATATACTCCTTGGGAAGATTCGGCTTTTAGAATTTCTGCAGGTAGAGGAAAAAGGAGCGCCAATATTTTTACAGAAAACCAAAAAATGTTCGCTTCTTCAAGGCGAATTAATATTTTAGATTCTAATGGTAGTATATATGGATTAGATCCTGAAATTGCTTGGAATTATGGCATTTCTTTCTCACAAAAATTTAATGTATTTGGTAAAAAATCTGAAATTACTCTAGATTATTACAAAACTGATTTTGTAAATCAAATTGTGGTGGATTGGGAAAATCCTAGAGAAGTTAATTTCTATAATCTAAAAGGAAAAAGCATTGCAACTAGTTTTCAAACTGAACTTAATATCAATATTCTTGAAGGATTCGATTTTAGAACAGCTTATAAATATTATAATGTTAAAACAGATTATACTTCAGGAAGGTTAGATAGACCATTGACCCCAAAACATAGGGTTTTTGTAAATGTTTCTTATGAAACTTTAAGAAAAGCAAATGGAACTCAATGGAAATTTGATTCAACCTTTAATTGGTTAGGAGAACAACGTTTATCATCTACTTATGGGAATCCTATAGAATATAAATTACCAGAAACAACTCCTACTTTTGCTACTTTAAATGCGCAAGTAACGAAAGTGTTTTCTGCTGCTTTTGAAGTGTATTTAGGAGGAGAAAATTT
>SGZC01000016.1 GCA_004213605.1 Flavobacteriales bacterium | reverse complement strand
TTCTTTGTTCTGGTGATTAAAGAATTTCATCCGTTTTACTAAAATGAATAATTATAAACTTATTTTTGAGTAGATTATGAAAACAGTTTCTCAAATAAAACAACCCATTGAATACGAAATGGAACTTTTTGAAAAAAAGTTCCAACTTTCTATGTATTCAAAAGTATCTCTTCTAAATCGAATTACTCATTATGTGGTTAATAGAAAAGGAAAGCAAATGCGACCTATGTTTGTTTTTTTAATTGCAAAAATGTTTAATAATGGAGACGTAAATGATCGAACCTACCGAGGAGCATCTGTTATCGAACTGATACATACCGCTACATTAGTACATGATGATGTAGTAGATGAAAGTAATAAAAGAAGAGGTTTTTTTTCCATAAATGCTCTATGGAAAAATAAGATTGCAGTTTTAGTGGGAGATTTTTTATTGTCTAAGGGTTTATTGCTTTCCATCGATAATAGTGATTTTGATCTACTAACAATAATTTCAACAGCAGTAAGGGAAATGAGTGAAGGAGAGCTTCTTCAAATAGAAAAAGCGAGGAAGTTAGATATTACAGAAAATATTTATTTTGAAATTATAAGAAAAAAAACAGCAACACTAATAGCAGCGTGTTGTGAAATGGGATCTCAATCTGTGATGGCTTCTAAAGCAGAGGTAGAAAGTATGCGTCAATTTGGTGAATATATCGGAATGGCATTTCAAATTAAAGACGACCTTTTTGATTATGGAACCCAAAAAATTGGGAAACCAACAGGGATTGATATTAAAGAACAAAAAATGACACTTCCTTTAATCCATACGCTAAATAACTGCTCCAAAAAAGAAAGAAAATGGGTAGTCAATTCGATTAAAAATTATAATACCGATAAAGTTAGAGTGAACGAATTAATTCATTTTGTTAAGGAAAAAGGTGGATTAGATTATGCTGTTTCAAAAATGAAAGAATACCAAAAAATGGCACTTGCTATTTTACAAAAATATCCAGATTCAACTTATAAAGAATCGCTAGAATTAATGGTAAATTACGTGATAGAGAGAAAAAAATGATCATTGAATCTAAGAAACACTATGTTTTTTTAGAAATTTTACATGAAACCTTTTTTGTTGATAAATAAGTTCCTCTAAAAATTTATTTTTTCAATCAGAATTTCACATCTTTGAATGGTAAAGATGATTTCACAAACAACTATAGATAATGTATTTGAAACGGCTCGCGTAGAGGAGGTCATTGGTGATTTTGTTGTTTTAAAAAAATCGGGAAGTAATTTTAAAGGATTAAGTCCTTTTAGTGATGAGCGGACACCAAGCTTTATGGTTTCTCCTGCAAAACAATTATGGAAAGATTTTTCAAGTGGTAAAGGTGGAAGTGTCGTTTCTTTTTTAATGGAACATGAACATTTTAGTTATCCAGAAGCCATTAAATACCTAGCAAATAAATACGGTATTGAAGTTGAGGAAACGGAAAGAACAGATGAGCAAAAAGAAAAAGCCACACAAAAAGAGAATCTATTCGTTGTTAGCGATTATGCAAAAGAATATTTTCATAAAACCCTACTAAATGTAGAAGAAGGAAAGGCGATTGGTTTATCGTATTTTAAAGAACGTGGCTTTACACAAGAAACCATTGAAAAATTCTCTTTAGGGTATTCTTTAGATAAATGGGATGCTTTTACCAATACAGCTATCAAAAAAGGATATCAGTTAGAGTTTCTTGAAAAAACAGGATTAACAATCGTTAAAGGCGAAAAACAGTTTGATCGTTTCAAGGGACGAGTTATTTTTCCGATTCAGAGTATGAGTGGTCGTACCCTAGGTTTTGGAGGTAGAATATTAACGAATGATAAAAAAGCTGCCAAATATTTAAATTCACCCGAAAGTGATATTTACCACAAAAGTGACGTTTTATATGGTTTGTATCAGGCAAAAAGTGTCATTTCAAAAGAGGATAATTGCTATTTGGTGGAGGGATATACAGATGTTTTGCAGTTCAATCAATCAGGAATTATCAACGTTGTTTCCTCTTCAGGAACTGCATTAACCCCCAATCAAATAAGGCTAATTAACAGATTAACCAAAAATATCACTGTTCTTTACGATGGAGATGATGCAGGTTTAAGAGCTTCCATAAGGGGGATTGATTTAATCCTCGAACAAGGAATGAATGTAAAAGTTTGTACTTTCTCTGAAGGAGAGGATCCTGATAGTTTTGCAAAAAATAATTCCATAGAGGTCTTGAAAGAATACTTGAATGAAAATTCTAAAGATTTCATAACTTTTAAAGCAAACTTACTAGTAAAAGAAGCAGATAATGACCCCATAAAAAAAGCGAATACGGTTCATGAAATAATTGCTAGTATTTCTAAAATACCGGATGATATAAAAAAGGAAATTTATATTCAAGAATGCTCAAGATTAATGAATATTGAAGAATCAACTCTTTACAATTCTTTGGCGCAAAAGTTAAAAAAACAGAATAAAGAATTAAGTAAGAAGCTTCAAAAAAAGAGTGCTCCGTTTAATGTGATTCCCTCTGAAAAAGAATCATTTAAAAAAGTAGATCACCAATTCGAGTTAGAAAAAAAAATAATTGAGTTACTACTGATTTATGGTATTAAAGAAGAAGAATTCGAAGAAATTTCAATTGAGATTAACGATGAAGGCGAAATTTCACATACTTCAGAAATTGTTAAATCAAAGGTATTTGAAAAAATATATTTAGATCTGCAAGAAGATGAAACTGAATTTGCTAATGAAGATTTTAAGGTAATGTATCGGCTCATTATCGAAGATTTTAATGCCTATCAAAATTTTAAAGCAGAACGATTAATAAGAAAATTAACTCCAGAAAAAGCAGAATTGATTACTCATATTTTATTTGATAGTGAACGATATGAACTGCATAATTGGATAGGACGAGAAATATATGTAAAAGATAGAAATCAAACAATCTCTCAAATAGTTAGCGAAACAATTTTTAACTTAAGGCGCTACTTGATTTCGATGAAAATTAATGAATTAGCTCAACAGATTAAAGATTTAAAAGATGATAATTTGAAAAGAGAAACGTTGAAAGAAACGTATGAATATACTGCGCTTAAAAAATTATTGTCAGATAAATTAAATAGAGTTCTATAGTGGCTAAAAAGCAGAATTTAAGCCAACTCCAATTAGTTATTTTCAAGGAGTCGTTAACTTAGTATATCTTTTGGTATTTTACAAATTGGAATAGGAATCATTTTATGCTTATTGGTGCTATTTAATTTTAAAAATAAATCAAATACAATTTTCTCTCTTCCTTCAAAATCCTCAGAGGACTTTTCTAAATCATTCATTTTCATTGCCCATTCAAGTTCATCATAACTTGCTCCAATTTGATCTTCATCGGTTCTATTATCGCCAAATAGTCCATCTGTGGGGGCAGCATTTATTATCGATTTTGTTACCTCTAGTAGTTTTCCCAGGGCATAAACTTCGCTCTTCATTAAGTCTGCTATAGGACTTAAATCTACTCCACCATCTCCATATTTTGTATAAAATCCAACTCCAAAATCTTCTACTTTATTACCTGTTCCGGCAACAAGATATTTTTTTAAACCAGCAAAATAATACAAGGTTGTCATTCTCAATCGAGCTCTTGTATTCGCTAGCGATAAATCTAAAAGTTGATGGTCATTGTCAAATAAATCTTGATTTTTAAATGTGTCGAAAACACCCGAGAGATCAAAATTTGTCGAACTGACATTTGGAAAGCTTTTTTTTAAATTTTCAATATGTAATTTAGCTCTGCTAACTTGACTTTCAGCTTGATAAATTGGCATTTCAACACATAATACTGGAAGTCCCGTTTTCGCACACAATGCTGAGGTTACCGCTGAATCAATTCCGCCACTGATACCAACTACAAATCCATTCATTTTTGAACTCTCTGCATAATCCTTTAGCCATTTCACAATATAATCTACTACTTTTAAAGTGTTCATAATGTAGAATTTTAATAATACCTTTGCAGTGCAAATTACGTAAAAAATAAAATTTTATATAAATTTTTATGTTAAACAGTTTTAAAATAAAACACTTCAGATATTACTTGTTTTTATCAATTTCTTTGTTTTTATATAGTTGTAACAAAGAATCTAAACTAGAAGTGGACATTCTCTCTATTCCGGTCGATATTGAGATTGTAAGGTTTGATAAAATTTTCGGAAACTCTGAAGTAGATGACTTACAGGAGTTAAAGTCTAATTTTCCATTTTTTTTTCCTAAACAATACCAAGATTCTATTTGGGAATTGAAAATAAACGACACCCTTACACATCAACTTTATGAAGAGGTCATCAAAAAATATCCAGATGAATTTAAATTAAGCCTAGAACTCGAAAAACTCTTTAAACATATTAAGTATTATTTTCCAGCTTTTAAAACCCCTGTTATAATAACTGCTAATTCTGATGTAGATTATAAAAATAGAATATTCTTATCCGATCAAACTTTAATAATTTCACTGGATAATTATCTAGGAAGTGATCACTTTTTTTATCAGGGAATTCCAGAATACATAAGTGAAAATTTGAAAGAGTCACAGATTTTATCAGATGTTGCTTCTGTATACTCTCAGTTATTTATTCCTAAAATAAAAAATAAGACATTTTTATCGCAGATGATTTTTTATGGTAAAATACTCTACCTAAAGGATATCTGGTTACCAAAAACTTCTGAGGAGTCTAAAATAGGCTATTCGTCAGAAAAATTAAAATGGATTCAAGATAACGAGAACGAAATATGGCGAAATTTTATTGAAAATGAATATTTATTCAGTACCGATCCAAAATTAATATCTAGATTTATTAATCCTGCTCCCTTTTCTAAATTTTATCTCGAAATAGATAATGATTCTCCGGGTATGGTTGGAAGATACATAGGATGGCAAATTGTAAGGTCTTTTATGGAAAAGAGAGAGAGTAGTATTGAAAAGTTAATGACTTTAAGTGAAGAAGAAATTTTTTATAAATCAAAATACAAACCAAAAAAGTAATGAAAAATAAACACAGCTCAGATATTCATATAAATGTAACTTTAGATGAGAATAAAATACCCGAAAAACTACAATGGTCTGCAAAAGACGGAGGAGTTGAAAATATGGATTCTAAAGCAATATTTATGTCTGTCTGGGATCATAAAGCTAAGGAAGCATTACGAATAGATTTATGGACAAAAGATATGCCCTTGGATGAAATGAAAATATTTTTTCATCAAACTTTAACAGCCATGTCGGACACTTTTGAGCGTGCAACAAATGACGATAAAATGAGTGCAACTATGCGTGATTTTTGTGATTATTTTGCCGAAAAACTAGCAATTAAAAAGGAAAAATAACTATTGATGTTTAGCCATCATTGAGTTGATTTCGTCAATATAGTTTAATACATTGTCCCTTCCTGTTCCGTTGCTTGAAGATGTGATGAAATAAGTTGGCATTTCTTCCCAAGATTCAAGCATTTTCAGTTTGTAATTTTCAATATTTTTTTTCAATGTATTTGGCTTCATCTTATCTTGTTTTGTAAAAATAATTGAAAAGGGTATCTGGTTTTCGCCCATCCACTGCATGAAATCTAGATCTACTTTTTGCGGTTTGTGTCTACAATCTACAAGTACAAAAGCAAGTGCTAGTTGCTGCCTTTTTGAAAAATAGTGTGTAATAAATTTTTGAAAGATTCGTTTACTACTTTTTGAAACTCTAGCATAACCATAACCTGGAAGATCTACTAAAAACCATTTTTTATTGATTAAGAAATGGTTAATTAATTGAGTTTTTCCTGGCCTTCCAGATGTTTTTGCTAAACTTTTTCTTTGCATTAGCATGTTGATCAGCGAAGATTTACCAACATTAGATCTCCCTATAAAAGCATACTCGATAAGTTTTTCTTTAGGGCATTTGGTAACATCACTGTTACTCATTACAAATTCAGCAGATTTGATCTTCATTTTTAAAATTTAAAGCTTTCTGTCTAAAAGCCAATTGTAAACTAGATCATTAAATTTATCTGGATGTTCCATCATCGCAGCATGGCCACATTTGTCTATCCAAAATAGGTTAGCATCAGGTAATAATTCATTGAATTCCTCAGCGACTTCGGGAGGGGTAACACTGTCATTTTTACCCCAGATGATACATGTAGGAGTATTCATTTTAGGTAAATCTTTTGCCATATTATGGCGAATAGCACTTTTTGCTATGGCTAGCGTTTTGATTAATTTATTTCTGTCATTTACAGTTTCAAAAACTTCATCAACTAGCTCTTTCGTTGCTATAGCAGGGTCATAAAAAACATCCTCTGCTTTTTTCTTAATGTATTCATAATCTCCCCTTTTTGGAAAAGAACCTCCCATAGCACTTTCATATAAACCTGAACTGCCGGTGATTATAAGCGCTTTTATTTTTTCAGGAAAAGATTTGGTACAATATAAACCTATATGCCCTCCTAAGGAATTTCCTACGAGAATTACTTGTTCGCAACCTAAATGATTAATAAAATCTAAAACGTATTTTGAGAAGTTTTTCACATTAGTTTTTAGTATTGACATTTTGTAAATAGGAAGTTCAGGTAATAAAATTCGATACCCTTTTGTAGATAAAAAATGAGTGACTCCGTCAAAGTTACTTAAACCACCCATAAGACCATGTAAAATAACAATAGGCTTTCCCTCTCCTACATCTAGGTAAGTAAATTTCCCTTCTTTTTTTAACTGGTGCGTCATAGCGGTGGCTAGATCATTAAATACAAAAGTACGCATTTTTATTTTCAACTTTCAATAAATATCAACACCTAACAATTCAGGCTGTCATCATTTATAAAAATCTAGGTGGTAAAACTTATTAACAATGTGGTAATATGTGGTAAAAAGTGGTAAAATATTTTATATATTTGAATTTATAATTATTAAAAAAAATCTAAATGCTCAATTTAATTGGGACATATGAATGCAAGGCAGATAGTAAGGGACGAGTTATGGTTCCAACTGCATTAAAAAAACAATTAGCCCCAGTATCTACAAGTGGGTTTGTGATTAAACGTGCGGTATTTCAGCCTTGTTTAGAGTTGTATCCAATGGAAGAATGGTTGCTGTTAATGAAGAAAATGGGCAATTTAAATCGCTTTAAGAGAAAGAATAATGATTTCATCAGAAGATTTACAGCAGGCGTTAGGTCTCTTGAAATGGATGCTGCTGGAAGATTGTTAATTCCTAAAGATTTATCAGGGTTTGCAGGAATAAAGAAAGAGATAGTGATTTCGTCAGCGATAAATATTATTGAGATTTGGGATAAAAATAAATATGAACAAGCTATAAACGAGGCAGCTAACGATTTCGCTGATTTGGCTGAAGAAGTTATGGGAGACGAAAGCGATACAAGTAATGGAATATCATAAAGCAGTTTTATTGACAGAAACAGTTGATGGCTTAAATGTCAAGCCTGATGGTATTTATGTGGACGTTACTTTCGGTGGTGGTGGGCATTCTAGAGAAATATTAGGTAGGTTAGGAGACAAGGGAAGGCTTATCGCTTTTGATCAAGATGAAGATGCCTTTGTCAATCGAATTCATGATGCTCGTTTTTTATTGATTCATGAAAATTTTAGATATCTAAAACGATTTTTGAAATTCAATAATATATCAAAAGTTGACGGTATTTTAGGAGATTTTGGAGTTTCGTCTCATCAGTTTAACGTTGCTGAACGTGGGTTTTCAACTCGTTTTGAAGCAGAATTAGATATGAGAATGAATAAAAATTCATCATTTTCAGCTTATGATGTTGTCAATAAATACACGGAAGAAAGATTAAGACTTGTTTTATTTCAATATGGTGAATTAAGAGCTGCAGCCGGTATGGCAAGAGTTATTGTTGAAAGCAGAAAACAAGAGCCTATTGTTTCCAGTAAACAATTAAAAAATTCTCTTGGTAGATTTTTGCCAAAACATCGAGAAAACAAAGTCTTAGCTCAAATTTATCAAGCAATTAGAATTGAAGTTAATCAAGAATTAGAGGCGTTAAAAGAGTTTTTAAGTCAGACAGTGGAAGTATTAAACCCATATGGCAGGCTGAGCCTTATATCATATCATTCTCTTGAGGATCGTTTGGTAAAGCGATTTATGAGAAATGGACTATTTGAAGGAGAACCAGAAAAAGATGTATTTGGAAGAGTAGAAATTCCATTCAAAAAAATCGGAAAATTCACAACACCAAGTACACTTGAAATTAAGAAAAATAATAGAGCTAGAAGTGCAAAACTTCGAGTTGCAGAGAAATTATGAAAAAGGGATTTTATGATTTGTTAAAAGGAAAATTTTTAATAAGCGACGATGCTTTTAAAAATTGGCGTTTTATTTTTTTTATATCGGCACTAATGATGTTGATGATCGGCAGTTCTCATAGAGCGGATAAAAAAGTACACAGAATTGCTCAATTAAATAATGAATTTAAAGAGATAAAAAGTGAATACGTAGACGTAAGGATGATTTTAATGCAATCAAAAATGGAAACAAAAATAATTTCGACTATGGAGAAAAAAGGTCTAGTTCCTTCAGAAACTCCACCTAAAAAAATAATAATTAAAAAACAAGACTAGCTTTGCCAATTGAAGAAAAAAACATATTAAACCGCTTATATTTTATTGCTGGAGGTATGTTTCTCTTTTCGTTACTAATTGCTTTTAAAATAATTAATATTCAATTTGTCGACGGTGAAAAGTACCGTGCGCTTGCAAAAAAGAATACTATTAAAAATTGGATAATTCCCTCCAGTAGAGGAAATATTTTTGCTGATGATGGCAGCCTTTTAGCGACAACAGTTCCAAAATATGAAATTCGGTTTGATGCCGTAACAGTAGCTGCTTCCTCTTTTAAAAAACATCTTCCTGCCTTAGCCAAAGCTTTATCTGAAATGTATGGTAAGTCCGAGTCCTACTATATTTCAAGGTTTAAAAATGCTAGAACGAATAAAAATAGATATCTGCTGGTAGCAAAAAATTTAGGTTATTCAGATTATATAAAAATTAAGAATTTTCCACTTTTAAAGATGGGCCCTTATAAAGGAGGTTTGATTGTAAAACAAAACAATGTTAGGGAACATCCCATTGGGAAAGTTGCCGAACGATTAGTAGGTAACGAAAAAAAAGGAGCACCTGGTATTTATGATATTGGATTAGAGGGAGCATATAATAAATATTTAAAGGGTAAAGACGGTAAAAGATTAAAACAAAAGATTGCAAAAGGGCAGTGGAAACCAGTTTTTGATGAAAATGAAATAGAGCCAGTAGATGGCTATGACGTCATAACCACTATCAATGTAAATATTCAAGACATTGCTCATCATTCACTTTTAAGACAGCTAGAATATTACAAAGCAGAGCACGGTTGTGTAATTGTCATGGAAGTGGCTTCAGGTGAGATAAAAGCAGTATCTAATCTTGGGAGAACTAGTAAAGGTACTTATTATGAAAAATTAAATTATGCGGTAGGGGAGTCTCACGAACCAGGATCCACCTTTAAGGTTGCTTCTTTAATGGCAGCTCTTGAGGATAAAGTTATAGATACAAGTACAGTTGTTGATACTAAGCGTGGAGTTAAAAGTTTTTATGGAAGAAAAATCTATGATTCAAAAAAAGGTGGTTATGGAGAAATATCTGTAGCCAGAGCTTTAGAAGTATCCTCAAATATTGGATTTGCAACTTTTGTAGATGAAGCCTATAAAGACCATCCAAAGATGTTTATCGATAGATTAAAATCATTTAATCTTAACGACACAATTGGAATATCTATTAAAGGAGAAGGAAAACCATTGATACCGGGTCCAGGTCATAAAAAATGGAGTAAAAACGCGCTCCCCTCTATAGCATATGGTTACAATCTAAGACTAACCCCCTTACAAACACTCAATTTTTATAACGCTATCGCCAATAATGGCATAATGGTAAAACCTAGATTTATAAGAGAAGTACGTGCCTGGAATGAAACAATTATAACTTTTGACAAAGAAATTACCAATCCCAAACTTGCCTCAAAAATGACGATTTCTGCAATTCAAGAAATCCTAAAAAATACAATGGTACGAGGAACAGGGAAAAGACTCTATTCACCCAATTTTACAATGGCAGGTAAAACAGGAACAGCGCAGACCGAATATTGGATGAAAGATTGGAAGGATGATAAGCGTTATATATCTTCTTTTGCTGGATATTTTCCTGCTGAGAATCCAATATATTCTTGTATCGTAATCATTCACAAGCCAAGTACTGATAAAGGATATTATGGAGCGGACGTTTCTGGACCTGTATTTAAAAGAATTGCACAAAAAATATTTACAGTATCTCCTCAATTAGTTGAAGTATCTGATATCGATGAAAAAGATGTCAAAATTGTTGAAGATTACGATATGTATTATAAAAAACTTCAACGAGAAACTACAATAATCCCAAATGTAATTGGAATGGCTGGAATGGATGCGGTTTCACTTTTAGAAAATATTGGATTGAATGTAAAACTTATAGGAAATGGTACAGTTCATAAACAATCTTTAAAATCTGGTAGTCAAATCAAGTCTGATAAAAAAATTACACTCTATTTATCATGAAGCTGTTAAAAGACATATTGTATAAAGTAACTATTAATAAGGTGATTGGTAGCACCTCCGTTACGATAAATAATATTGAGTTTGATTCAAGAAAAATAGAATTCAATGACGTTTTTGTTGCTATTAAGGGAGAATTGTCAGACGGTCATGATTATATTTCAAAAGCCACAGATTTAGGAGCCTTGGTTATAATTTGTGAAAAAACTCCCAAAAATATTATTAATGGCATCACCTACGTAGTGGTGGACAACTCCAAACTTGCTCTTTCGGTTACAGCTGCTAATTATTACGGAAATCCCTCAGATGATATTCAATTAGTTGGAGTCACAGGCACGAATGGAAAAACAACGGTGGCAACCTTATTATACCAATTATTTAAAAAGGCCGGTTATAAAGTTGGATTGCTATCCACAGTGAAAGTTTTTGTTGATAATAAAGCATACCAAACAACACATACAACACCAGATTCTTTAACGATCAACAGGTATTTAAAAGAAATGGTGGATGAGGGCATTGAATTCTGTTTCATGGAGGTGAGTTCCCATGGAATTGACCAAATGAGAATATCAAATTTAAATTTTAAAGGCGGTGTTTTTACAAATCTGTCCCATGATCATTTAGACTATCATAAAGATTTTGCATCCTACCGCGATGTTAAAAAAATGTTTTTTGATCAATTATCAAAAAATGCTTTTGCACTTACCAATTCAGATGATAAAAATGGTAAGCTGATGCTTCAAAATACCAATGCAAAGAAATATACCTATGCATTAAAATCTATAGCAGATTATAGATCTCAAATTTTAGAAAATCAATTTAATGGATTGCTATTAAAAATTAATGGTCAGGAACTTTGGGTGAAATTAATTGGAAATTTTAATGCATATAACCTATTAGCTATCTATGCGGTATCGGATTTACTAGGATTGGAAAATTTAGAGATATTAAAGTTGATGAGTGAATTGGAAAGCGTCGATGGTCGCTTTCAATATGTAGTGTCAAAAAATAACATTACAGCTATTGTTGATTATGCTCATACCCCTGATGCTTTAAAAAATGTACTAGAAACCATTAATACTATTAGATCTAAAAATGAAGATCTAATCACAATTGTTGGCTGTGGGGGTGATAGAGATGCAGCTAAAAGACCAAAAATGGGAAATATTGCTGCCACTTTGAGCTCTAAAGTAATATTCACTAGTGATAATCCCCGAAGTGAAAACCCAGAGACCATTATTAAATCTATGGAAAAAGGTGTTTCTGGAGAACATTTTAATAAAACGTTATCTGTTTCAGATAGAAAACAAGCTATTAAAACAGCCTGTCAGCTTGCAAATAATGGGGACATCATATTAGTTGCTGGTAAAGGCCACGAAACCTATCAAGAAATAAAAGGAGAACGATTTGATTTTGACGATTATAAAATTATTAACGAACTATTAATAGCCCTAAATAAATAATTTATGTTGTATTATCTGTTTGATTATTTAGAGAAAACGTATCATATACCTGGTGCTGGACTTTTTCAATTTTTAACTTTCAGAGCAGCCTTAGCTACAGGTTTGTCATTACTTATTGCCGCAATTTATGGAAAAAAAATCATCCACTATTTGAGAAAAAAACAAGTAGGTGAAACGGTCCGAGATCTAGGTTTAGTGGGACAAAGTGAAAAAGTGGGGACTCCAACTATGGGAGGTATTATTATTATAATGGCGACCATTATTCCAACTCTTCTTTTTGCAAAACTGGAAAATATTTATGTCATACTTCTTTTAGTCACAACGATATGGATGGGCGTTATTGGATTTATTGATGATTACATAAAAATATTTAAAAAAAATAAAGAAGGTTTATCAGGTAAATTTAAAGTTATAGGGCAAGTTGGTTTGGGACTTATTGTTGGAGCTACCATGTATTTTCACGAGGACATAACTATTAAAAGACATAAAGAAGTTCCGAGAAACCTAATCGAAAACACTGTTGCAACTAAAATTACAGAGTTTTATCCAGAAGAAAAAACGTTACTCACCACCATTCCTTTCGTAAAGAATAATAATTTCAATTATGAAAGTCTAATAAGTTGGATCGGAGAAGACACTCGAGCTTATGTGTGGCTTATTTTTATTCCTATTGTCATATTTATTATTACAGCGGTTTCTAATGGAGCAAATCTAACAGACGGTGTCGATGGATTGGCTGCTGGAACTTCTGCTATCATTGGTGTCACGTTGGCCTTATTTGCTTGGGTGTCAGGGAATGTTATTTTTTCAGATTATTTGAATATCATGTATATCCCTAATATCGGGGAGTTAACCATTTTTATAATGGCATTTGTTGGAGCTCTTATTGGGTTTTTATGGTACAACGCCTATCCCGCTCAAGTTTTTATGGGTGATACAGGAAGTTTAACTATAGGAGGCATTATTGCAGTCATTGCAATAGCAATCCGGAAAGAATGGTTAATACCAATTTTATGTGGAATTTTTCTAATGGAAAATTTATCTGTTGTAATGCAGGTAGGATGGTTTAAATACACGAAGAAGAAGTTTGGTGAGGGACGTAGAATATTTAAAATGTCTCCTATTCATCATCACTATCAAAAATCTGGATTTCATGAAAGTAAAATTGTAACTAGATTTTGGATTGTTGGTTTATTTCTAGCAATTATTACGATTGCAACACTGAAGATAAGATAGAACATTGATACAAAAAAAGTGAAAAAAAATAAAATAGTAATACTTGGTGCAGGAGAAAGTGGAGTAGGCACAGCTATTTTAGGGAAGAAAAAAGGTTTTGAAGTTTTTGTTTCAGATAGTGGAAAAATAAAAAAAAAATATAAACAAGTTCTTTTACATCATGAAATTAATTGGGAAGAAGAAGTTCATTCAGAGACTTTAATCCTAACGGCAGATATCGTAATGAAAAGTCCGGGAATTCCAGAAAATACCGCAATAGTTTTAAAACTAAAGAAGGAAGGAATTAAGATTGTGTCAGAAATTGAGTTTGCTGCAGCTTATACGTCGGCAACCATAATTGGAATCACCGGAAGTAACGGAAAAACGACCGTAGCATCAATGCTTTATCAAATATTAAATAATGCTGGTGGTAATGTTGCGTTGGTTGGCAATATTGGCAAAAGTTTTGCAGAATTGGTTGCCACTAAAAATAAAAGTCAATTTGTTCTCGAACTGAGCAGTTTCCAGTTAGATGGGACTTTTAATTTTGCACCTCACATTGCAATATTAACCAATTTATCACCCGATCATTTAGATAGATATGGCAACGATTACGATAAGTATATAGATTCAAAATTTAAAATAATTATGAATCAAACAAGTGACGATTATTTTATTTACGATGATGATGATGCAATGATAAATAAATGGATTTCAAACAATAAAATCAAACCTCAATTAATCCCTTTTTCATTAAAAAAAGAATTGAAAAGAGGAGCTTATTTAAAAAATAACGAAATAATAATAACCACAAACAACAACACATTTACTATGTCAATCACAAAACTAGGTCAACAAGGTCAGCACAATATTAAAAATGCGATGGCTGCATCAACAGCCTCAAAATTACTTCATATTAGAAAAGAAACTATTAGAAGAAGTTTAGAAAATTTTCAAGGTGTGGAACATCGTTTGGAGAATGTGCTAAAAATTAATAATGTTCGATATATCAACGATTCAAAGGGAACCAACGTTAATGCAACGTTTTATGCTTTAGATAGTATGGAAGCTTCCACGGTTTGGATTGTTGGTGGAGTGGATAAAGGAAATGATTATAGCGAGTTATTTGCATTAGTTAATGAAAAAGTGAAAGCAATCATTTGTTTAGGTGTTGACAATGAAAAAATTATCAAAGCATTTGGGAATGTAGTGGACATTATGGTAGAGACTCACTCGATGGAAGATGCTGTAAAGGTAGCTTATCGTCTTTCAAAAAGAGGTGATAACGTTTTGTTGTCGCCAGCTTGTGCCAGTTTTGATTTATTTGAAGACTATGAAGACCGAGGAAGACAATTTAAAAATGCTGTTAGAAACTTATAATTTCTAATAATGATCAAGTAATGAATAATATTTTCCGACATATTAAAGGTGATAAAACTATTTGGGCTGTAGTTTCTTTATTAGCGTTATTTTCTTTTTTGCCGGTTTATAGTTCCAGCAGTAATTTAGCCTACTTATATGGAGATGGTAATACATTTAAATTTTTATTAAAACATCTTACTCATTTAATTCTTGGATTTGTGATTTTATACGGAGTTCATAAAGTCCCCTATAATTATTTTAAAGGCTTGTCAGTTATTGCATTACCCATGGTCATTATTTTATTAATAGTGACGATGATACAAGGAACTACGATAGAGGGAGCAAATGCAAGTAGATGGATTCGGATTCCTATTGTTGGTGTAACCTTTCAAAGCTCAACCTTAGCGTCGGTAGTTTTATTGACGTATGTAGCTAGATATTTATCAAAAATTAAAGACAGTACGGTAACATTTAAAGAAACTATATTACCTCTTTGGACTCCGGTTTTTTTAGTATTAGCTTTAATACTGCCAGCAAATTTTTCGACTGCTGCAATTATATTTTCCATGTTGATTGTATTGGTTTTTATTGGTGGCTATCCTATAAAATATCTTCTAATAATTCTATTTACAAGTTTAATGTTTTTAGCTTTTTTTGTTGTGTCAGCAAAAGCATTTCCAGATTTATTTCCGAACAGGGTAGATACTTGGATGAGTAGAATAGATAATTTTGTTGATGGAGAAAAAACAGAGGCTGATTATCAAATAGAAAAAGCGAAAATAGCTATTGCTTCAGGAGGAATTACTGGATTGGGACCAGGTAAAAGCATCCAAAAAAACTTTTTGCCGCAATCTTCCTCAGATTTTATTTATGCTGTAATTGTCGAGGAATTTGGTTTAGTGGGCTCTTTTACTCTGATGTCACTATATATGTTATTGCTATTTCGATTCGTTATTGTAGCGCATAAAGCCACCACTGTTTTTGGTAAATTATTAGTTATTGGTGTTGGACTTCCAATCGTATTTGTTGCGTTAATTAATATGGCAGTAGCTGTTGAAATATTTCCAGTTACAGGTCAAACCTTACCCTTGATAAGTAGTGGTGGGTCTTCTATCTGGATGACCTGTTTAGCCATTGGTATCGTTTTGAGTATAAGCGCAAAAAGAGAAGTTATAAAAACTGAAACATATGAAAACCCGTTAGATATTTTAAGTGAGACCCTATAACTTTATCATATCAGGAGGAGGAACTGGAGGACATATCTATCCAGCTGTTGCTATTGCAAACGAATTAAAGTTACGTTATCCAGATGCGAAGTTTTTATTTGTTGGCGCTAACGACCGAATGGAAATGGAAAAAATTCCTCAATCTGGTTATCAAATAAAAGGTCTTTGGATTTCTGGTTTGCAAAGAAGTTTTTCTCTAGACAACCTATTATTCCCTTTTAAGTTAATCTCTAGCTTATGGGAATCTAAAAAAATAGTAAAATCATTTAAACCTGATCTAGCAATTGGAACTGGAGGTTATGCAAGTGCGCCGCTTTTAAAAATAGCATCCAGTAAAGGAATTCCTTGTGTTATTCAAGAACAAAATTCTTATGCAGGATTAACCAATAAATGGTTAAGTAAGAACGTCAAAAAAATTTGCGTTGCATATGAACGGATGGAACGTTATTTTCCTGCTGATAAATTATGTTTTACAGGAAACCCAGTTCGTCAAGATTTAATAGATATTAGTGACAAAAAAGAACAGGCTATTTCACATTTTAATCTAGACAGCACAAAAAAAACATTATTAATTTTAGGTGGTAGTCTTGGTGCCCAACGAATCAATCGCCTAATAAGCAATCACTTAAATTATTTTTTAAATTTAGATGTGCAAATTCTGTGGCAATGCGGTAGTTATTATTATGAGATTTATAGGGGAATCAAGGATGATTTTGTTCAGGTACATTCTTTTTTAAATAGAATGGATTTAGCGTACGCTGCTTCAGACTATATTATATCGAGGGCAGGCGCTTTATCAGTATCTGAATTATGTTTAGTTGGTAAACCCGTTATATTTATTCCATCTCCCAATGTTTCGGAAGATCATCAAACTAAAAATGCAACATCTATAAGTGCTAAAAATGCAGCAATTCTTATCAAGGAGGAAGATTTAGAAAAACAATTTAAAAAACAATTTAATCAATTGATTAATTCTGAAAACTTACAATCAGACTTATCAAAAAATATTAAATCATTGGCTAAGCCAAACGCTACAAAAGATATCGTGGAGGAGATTGAAAAATTATTAAAAAAGACAGTTTTTTAGAATGAGAAATATCGAAAACATAGAAAGTTTTTATTTTATAGGTATTGGCGGTATTGGTATGAGTGCTCTGGCGAGGTATTTTCATTTAAGAGAAAAACAAGTTTTTGGTTACGATAAAACTCCTACAAATTTGACAAAAACTTTGATTAGGGAGGGAATTTCTATTCAGTTTGATGAGGAAATTTATACAATCCCCGAGGAAGTTAAACGCAAAGATAAATCATTGATAATTCGTACCCCTGCTGTTCCAGAAAGTAACCAGCTCCTTTCATGGTTTAGATCCGAAGATTATTTGATTTTTAAGCGATCAGAAGTGCTAGGTGAACTATCCAAAAACAGTTTTTGTATTGCGGTTGCTGGAACACATGGAAAAACAACTACTTCTGCTATTTTAAGTCATTTATTAGCTTACTGTAATATGCCTATAACAGCCTTTTTAGGTGGCATTACAGAAAATTACAACTCAAACTTAATTTATAAAGGAGACGAAATAATAGTGATAGAAGCGGATGAATTTGATCGATCTTTTCTTTACTTGAATCCTGATATTGCCTGTATTACTTCTATGGATGCTGATCATTTGGATATTTATAAGTCTGAAAATAAATTAGAAAAAACCTTTATAGAATTTTCGACATTAGTATCTAATCCCAATAATTTATTGTTTAAGAAAGGACTGCCTTTAGAGGGCCATACAGTATCTACTGAAGATGCTGCAGATTATCAAGCTAAAAATATTAGAGTTAACAATGGAAGTTATGTATTTGATTTGAAAACACCTACTGAAGAAATTAAAAATTTACAATTTAATTTACCAGGAAGACACAATATGTTTAATGCTGTTACCGCTTTGGGTATGGCAATTTTAGTTGGTGTTCCAACCGATTGCCTGTCCAAAGCTTTAAAAACATTTAGGGGAGTTAAAAGAAGGTTTTCCTATAAAATTAAAACAAATAATCTGATTTTAATTGATGATTATGCACATCATCCGACCGAAATAGATGCTTTACATCAGGCAGTTACAGAAATGTATCCGGATACTAAAAAACAAATCGTTTTTCAACCACATTTATTTTCGAGAACTAGAGATTTTGGAGTTGAGTTTGCAAGAAGTTTGTCGGCTTTTGATGAAATAATATTATTAGATATTTATCCAGCAAGAGAAAAACCTATCGAGGGAATAACTTCAAGTTGGTTGTTAAAAATGATCAATAGTGATGGTAAAGCTTTGGCGCAAAAGAGTCAGCTTTCAACATTGTTAAAAGACTCAGATTGTATGATAAAATTAATGGTAGGAGCTGGAGATATTGGTGCAGAAGTAGCCATTGTAGCAAAAAATTTAGACCATGAAAATTAATTGGGGAGTTATAAAGTTTATACTGATTTTGGGTTTGGTCGTATTTGTCTTTAGCTTCAGTAACCAGCGAAATAATGCTAGGGATATTTCAGAGATGACCATTGAATTTGATGATGAAGACCGATTATTTATTTCTCAAAAAACAGTTAATAAATTGTTAATACAAAATATAAATAGTGTTACGAGTATAGATAAAGATACTTTAGTTTTGAATAAGATGGAAAGTATATTGTTGGAAAATCCAATGATAAAGAATGCCGAGGTTTATATAACAATTGATGGAATTTTGGGTGTAAATGTAACTCAAAGAAAACCAGTTGCTAGAGTTAAAAATGAACCTGATTTTTATTTAGATGAAGATGGAGAAAAAATGCCTTTGTCGGCAGAGTACTCAGCTAGAGTGCCAATTGTATCGGGTATTTCGGAACATCAATATGCTGGAATATCAGCACTAATAAAAGAAATCGAAAATGATGATTTTTTTAAAGAATTAATTGTTGGTATGGACATCATAAACGAAAATGACGTAGTTTTTAGTGTCAGAAAGAATCGGTTTAAAGTGCTTTTCGGATCGCCAGTTGAAATAGAAAATAAATTTCAAAAATTTAAAGCATTCTATAAAATATTAAAAAGAGATAGTTTACTTGAGAATTACATTTTGATTAATCTGAAATTTAAAAATCAAGTTGTAGCAACTAAAAGGGAAACAAATGGAGCATAATAAAATAGCAGTAGGATTAGATATTGGTACTACCAAGATTGTTGCTATGATTGGAAGGTATAATGAATATGGAAAACTTGAAATATTAGGTTTAGGTAAATCTAAAAGTTTAGGAGTTCACAGAGGTGTAGTAAATAATATTACACAAACGATACAATCTATACAACAGGCAGTTCTTGATGCTGAGACCTCTTCAGGAATGAAAATTAGTGACGTTATAGTAGGTATTGCTGGGCAGCATATACGAAGTTTAAAACACAGCGATTATATAACCAGAAAAGACAGTGATACCGTTATTGATGACCAAGATATCGAAAATCTATGCAATCAAGTTCATAAACTAGTAATGCTTCCAGGGGAAGAAATTATTCATGTTCTTCCTCAAGATTTCAAAGTAGATGGGCAAAGCGAAATTACCGAACCAATTGGTATGTATGGAGGACGATTAGAGGCTAATTTTCACGTAGTAGTTGGACAGGTCTCCTCTATACGAAATATTGGAAGATGTATAAAAAGTGCCGGCTTATCATTATCAGGAATTACATTAGAACCATTAGCTTCCTCTAACGCAGTATTAGGAATTGAAGAAAAAGAAGCAGGAGTTGCGCTAATTGATATTGGAGGAGGTACCACAGATTTAGCCATATTTAAGGATGGAATCATTCGTCATACAGCTGTTATTCCATTTGGTGGAAATGTTATTACAGAAGACATTAAAGAAGGGTGTTCAATCATTGAAAAACAAGCAGAATTATTAAAAATAAAATTTGGATCAGCTTGGCCTGGAGAAAATAAGGATAATGAAATAGTTTCTATTCCTGGATTACGCGGCAGAGAACCCAAAGAAATAACATTAAAAAATCTATCAAAAATAATACATGCCCGTGTCATAGAAATTATAGAACAAGTTTATTTAGAAATAAAAAATTATGGACACGAAGATCAAAAGACTAAACTTATCGCTGGTATTGTTTTAACTGGAGGAGGATCTCAATTAAAACATCTAAAGCAACTAGTTGAATATATTACAGGAATGGATACTAGAGTAGGATATCCAAATGAACATATGGCAGGTGATAGTGATAGTGAAGTAACAAGCCCAATGTATGCAACTGCTGTCGGGCTAGTTCTAAATGGACTAGAAAATACAAAAATAAAAGTAACAGAAGGGCTTGAAGAAGGTACATATGAAAACGAAAATAACAAAGAGTCGGAAATTTTTCCTGAAGAAGAAGACGTAAAAGAAAAGAAGAAAGGCTTTTTTGATAAATGGGTAGAAAATCTTAAAGACTTTTTAGACAATGCAGAATAAAACATCACAATAAATGAAACCATTAATCCCAAAAAAATTAAGTAAATGAGTAAAATGGAAAACTTTCAATTCGACATGCCAAAAAACCAATCCAATGTTATAAAAGTTATTGGAGTTGGAGGTGGTGGAAGCAATGCAATTAATCATATGTTTAGCCAAGGTATAAACGGTGTAGACTTTGTTATATGCAATACCGATTCGCAAGCTTTAGAAAGCAGTTCTGTTCCCAATAAAATTCAACTAGGAGTTACCTTAACAGAAGGTTTAGGAGCGGGTGCAAATCCTGAAATAGGGGAGCAATCTGCTGTTGAGAGTATGGAAGATATTAAATCCATGCTAACTACCAACACTAAAATGTTATTTATTACCGCTGGTATGGGAGGTGGTACAGGTACTGGTGCAGCTCCTATTATTGCAAAAATGGCTAAAGATTTAAATATTCTAACTGTAGGTATTGTTACCATACCTTTCGAGTTTGAAGGAAAAATGAGAAATCAGCAAGCTAATATTGGAGTTGAAAGATTAAGGGAAAATGTCGATTCTCTTATTGTGATCAATAATAATAAATTACGTGATGTTTATGGTAATCTTGGTTTCAAAGCGGGTTTTTCTAAAGCTGATGAAGTTTTAGCAACTGCAGCTAGGGGTATTGCTGAAGTTATAACCCATCACTACACGCAAAACATAGATTTACGTGATGCTAAAACAGTTTTGTCAAATAGTGGAACTGCAATTATGGGATCTGCTACTGCTAGTGGAACAAATAGAGCCTCTGAAGCCATAGCCAAAGCGTTGGATTCTCCATTGTTGAATGATAATAAAATAAAAGGCGCGACCAATGTTTTATTATTAATCGTATCAGGAGTTGAAGAAATTACCATTGATGAAATTGGAGAAATCAGTGACTTTATTCAAAATGAAGCAGGTAATGGTGCCAATATCATCATGGGTGTTGGTGATGATGAATCTCTAGAAGATGCGGTGTCGATTACGGTAATAGCGACTGGTTTTAATGTTGAGCAACAAAATGATATTGTAAATACGGAATCAAAAAAAGTAATCCATATTCTTGAAGATGAACAAAAAGCGGAACAGGTTTTGATATCTAATGATGATGATGCCCTTCCTTCTTTCAATGTCAACGAAACAATAGCGGAACCTAATATTGAAACTAATGATGAATTACCTATTATCAGACATTCACTCTTTGATGATGAAGTAGATCAAGAACAGATTCATCAAACTAAATCCATTCCATTCGATGATTACTTAGAAACTACTAATTTAATTAAAGCCCTAGATGTGATTTATGAAGAGATTGACATTCAGTCCTCTGCAGGACTTCAAGAGGTGAATGTTAATGAAATAGCTGTTGAAGATTTTGAAATTGTTGATTCAAAGGCTATCTCAGAAGTTGATGAAGATCCTACAGGAGTACAGCTAGAATCTGAATCCGCTGAAGATCAAATTTTAATGTTTGATTTAGAGGTAAATAATACAAATGAAGCGCTTGTTAATAAAGATATATCTTCTTCAACAACCGCAAACAAATTAGAACCAGCTACTTCTCGTATCGAAGAAATTAAGGTGAATGAACATTTAGAAGTCGCACCAATTAATGAGGTAACAAAGGAGAAAACAATTACCTATAGTTTAGATAACTATCAAGAAATGGAAGATCATTTAAATGAAGCCATGCCTGAGGAATTAGAGGATGAATTAAGTGATGAAGAAATTACCTTTGAAACTAGAATTATCGAGACACCTGAAAAAGTAGAAGAGCCTAAAAATGAGCCTGAAGATCCGCTAAATATGCCTATTTCAAAGCTATTAACTGAGCGTACTGAAATTAGAAAGCGACAAATGAAGGAGTTTAATTATAAGTTTAATAAAAAACCTTCTCATATCGATGAAATTGAGAAACAACCTGCT
>SGZC01000015.1 GCA_004213605.1 Flavobacteriales bacterium | reverse complement strand
AATACCCGCAATTACAACCATACTTACTGCAGTCATAGGGGCGGTTGGTCCTGATATTTGAGTATTAGTTCCACCAAAAAGAGCTGCAAAAAAACTGATAAATATCGCTCCGTATAGACCTGCACTGGGGCCCAATCCTGAGCTTACACCAAACGCTAATGCCAGAGGTAATGCTACAATACCTGCAGTTATTCCACCAAATAAATCTCCTTTAAAATACTTAAAATTGAATAAATTTTTCATTGCTTTTTATTTAAAGTCCGTGAAAATAATTAAAAAAAAAATGGGATTAAAATTTTAATTCATTTTTATTATTATCACACAATCATTTAAAATAAAAAAAATTGATTCAACGATAAGTATTAATAGATTAATTTTAAGCTAAAAAGTATTGAAAATGCCCTATATTTGCACTTTATTTAGATTAATCTACTAATGATAACGGTAAGCGATACAGCAAAATTAAAAATAAGACAATTGATGTCGGAAGACGGCTTTAACGTTGTTCAAGATTTTGTAAGGGTTGGGGTAAAAAGTGGTGGTTGTTCAGGATTGTCCTATGAATTGGATTTTGATAACCAGAAAAAGGAAAATGACCAACTTTATGAAGATAACGACGTGAAGATTATAGTAGATAAAAAAAGTTTTTTATATCTTGTTGGGACCACCTTGGAATACAGTGGCGGACTCAACGGAAAAGGCTTTGTGTTTAATAACCCAAACGCAAACAGAACCTGTGGTTGTGGTGAAAGTTTTTCTTTATAGACTTTAAAAAAAGGGATAAAGATATTATGGCGAAATTTACAGAAAACGATTTAAAAAAGGACCTCGAAACAAAGGAATATGAATACGGATTTTATACGGACATAGAATCTGAAACTTTCCCGATAGGTTTAAATGAGGATATTGTGAAAGCAATATCCGAGAAAAAAAATGAACCTCAGTGGATGACCCAGTGGCGATTGGAAGCTTTTATGCATTGGAAAAGCATGAAAGAACCTGATTGGGCCAACGTGAATTATAAAAAACCTGATTTTCAGGATATTTCTTATTATTCAGCGCCTAATTCAAAACCAAAATACGACAGCATCGATGAAGTAGATCCAGAATTATTGGATACTTTTAATAGGTTAGGGATTTCTCTGGATGAACAAAAAAAATTAGCAGGTGTTGCAGTAGATATTGTCGTAGACTCTGTTTCAGTGGCTACAACATTCAAGAAAACGTTAGCGGAGAAAGGAATTATATTTTGCTCGATTTCAGAAGCGATACAAGACCATCCTAATTTAGTAAAAAAATATATTGGAACGGTAGTTCCGCAAAGAGATAATTTTTATGCCGCTTTAAATAGTGCTGTTTTTAGTGACGGATCATTCTGTTATATACCAAAGGGTGTTAAATGCCCCATGGAACTATCGACTTATTTTAGAATTAATCAAGCAGGAACAGGTCAGTTTGAAAGGACACTTGTAATTGCTGATAAAGAAAGTTACGTTAGTTACCTAGAAGGGTGCACGGCTCCATCTAGAGATGAGAATCAATTACACGCGGCAGTGGTGGAACTTATTGCTTTAGATGGTGCTGAAATTAAATACTCTACTGTCCAGAATTGGTATCCTGGGAATAAAGAAGGTCAAGGAGGAGTTTATAATTTTGTGACTAAAAGAGGAATCTGTGAAAAAAATGCAAAAATTTCTTGGACTCAAGTTGAAACAGGCTCCGCTGTTACATGGAAATATCCGAGCTGTATCTTGAAAGGGGACAATTCTATTGGTGAATTCTATTCGATAGCGGTCACTAATAACTTTCAGCAAGCTGATACAGGCACAAAAATGATTCATCTCGGTAAAAACACAAAAAGCACCATTATTTCAAAAGGTATTTCTGCAGGAAAGTCACAAAACAGCTATAGAGGCCTCGTAAAAATAAATAAAAATGCTCAAAATGCACGTAATTTTTCTCAATGTGACTCCTTACTAATGGGGAACGAATGTGGAGCCCATACATTTCCTTATATCGAAGCAAAAAATAAATCTGCTCAAATAGAACATGAAGCTACCACCAGTAAAATTGGAGAAGACCAGATTTTTTATTGTAATCAAAGAGGAATAGATACCGAAAAAGCAATTGCACTTATAGTGAATGGATTTAGTAAAGAAGTTCTAAATAAACTCCCAATGGAGTTTGCTGTGGAAGCGCAAAAATTATTAGAAATCAGCCTTGAAGGCTCAGTAGGATAAAAAATGAAAAAAATAATTTTAATTACATTTCTTTCAATAGTTAGTTTCTCCTGTAAAGAAGAGATAAAAACTAGTAAAGAAAAAGAATCGAAAGTAGTACTAAATAGTGCTGAAGAGAACCTTTACAGAGGGGACTTTATTTTCTTGAAAGATGCGGCTGTACTAAAAGGCGATAATTTTATTTATGGAGTTTCTATAGACGAGTTATCTAAGCAATTAGCGGAGAGAGTAAAAGAGGTGAAAGTTTCTGATTTTGATATGGTTCCTGTAGCCGTGAAAGGAAAAATATCGAAAAAACAAGAAGGACAAGAAGGATGGGACGAAATATTGACCATAACTGAAATTGTTCTGGTAGGCAATAGCCCCTCTAAAATAGATGTTAAAATAGAAGAAAAGAAATAATACTATGCTTCAAATTAATCAATTATACGCAGGCGTCGAAAATAAAAACATCTTAAAAGGTATCGATCTGGAAATAAAGCCAGGAGAAGTTCATGCTATTATGGGCCCCAACGGTTCTGGAAAAAGCACACTATCTTCTGTTGTTGCTGGAAATGATAACTTTGAGGTGACAAAAGGCGCTGTCAAATTCTTGGGCGAAGACATCTCTGAACTCAGTCCTGAAGAACGAGCACACAGAGGAATATTTCTATCTTTCCAATATCCTATAGAAATTCCAGGAGTCTCTGTAACTAATTTTGTGAAAACAGCGATTAACGAAAACCGAAAAGCACAAGGCTTGGAGGATATGCCAGCTTCAGAAATGTTGAAGCTAATCAAATCCAAAGCTGATTTGCTAGAAATTGACAGAAAATTTTTATCTAGATCATTAAATGAAGGGTTTTCAGGAGGTGAGAAAAAAAGAAATGAGATATTCCAAATGGCAATGTTAAATCCAAAATTAGCAATTCTAGACGAAACTGATTCAGGTTTAGACATTGATGCTTTAAAAATTGTAGCTAACGGTGTAAATAAACTAAAAAACAAAGACAATGCTGTTATTGTAATTACTCATTATCAAAGATTATTAGACTATATCGTTCCTGATTATGTTCATGTTTTAATCGATGGAAAAATTGTTAAATCTGGCACTAAAGAGTTAGCTTACGAACTAGAAGCAAAAGGATATGATTGGATCAAAGAAGAATTAGTGATTTAAGTAACTATTATGAATTTAAAAGATAAATTAGTTTCCTCTTATCTAGCCTTCGATGATCATTTGGAAGATAATTCGCCGATTCATGAAATTCGGAAAAAAGCAATAGATACTTTCGAAGAAAAGGGGTTCCCAACAAAAAAAGAAGAGGATTGGAAATACACCTCTTTGAAATCAATTCTGAGCAAAGACTATAGCGTATTCCCAAAAGGTAATAAAGAGGTGAAATTTAAAAAAGTAAGAAACTACTTTTTGTATGACATCGATTCGTATAAACTAGTTTTTATAGATGGTGTCTACAGTTCATTTTTATCTGAAACGACTCATGAGGGATTAGATATTTGTTTACTTTCGGCTGCTTTATCAAAATCTAAGTATAAAGCAATTATAGAGAATTATTATAACCAAGCAGCATCTAAAAACAGTATAACTTCTCTAAATACCGCTTTTGCAAAAGAGGGGGCCTATATCAATATTCCGAAAAACAAAGAAGTCGAAAAACCAATTGAAATAATAAATTTTTCTACGGGGAACGAATCGGCTTTAATGGTACAACCACGAAATTTAATTGTAGTTGGAGAAAATGCTCATGTTCAAATAATAGAAAGGCATCAAAGTCTTACCTCAAATTCTGTTTTTACAAATTCAGTAACTGAGGTTTTTGCGGAGAAAAGAGCTTATTTGGATTATTATAAAATCCAAAATGACAAAGAAAATGCTTCTCTAATAGATAATACAACGATACATCAAGAACAAGAGAGTAATTGTAAAGTGCATTCTTTTTCTCTGGGTGGAAAATTAACAAGAAATAATTTAAAATTTATTCAAACCGGAGAACACTGTGAATCTACCTTAAAGGGAGTTACCATTTTAAAAGATAAGCAGCACGTAGACCATAACACGTTAGTAAAACACAACGCTCCAAATTGTGAGAGTCACCAAGATTATAAAGGACTGTATGCAGATTCATCAACAGGAGTTTTTAATGGAAAAGTTATTGTAGAAAAACAGGCACAAAAAATAAATGCATTTCAGCAAAACAATAACATATTGATTGATGACAACGCAACGGTCAATGCGAAACCACAGCTTGAAATATTTGCTGACGATGTAAAATGTTCACATGGTTGTACCATTGGTCAATTTGATGAAGATGCTCTTTTTTATCTACGCTCTAGAGGAATCGGGTTTAAAGAAGCTCAAGCCCTTTTAATGTATGCTTTTGCGAATACCGTGCTCGAATCTGTGAAGATTCCAGAATTAAAAAGACGTATTAATAAACTAATCGCCAATAAAATTGGCGTAAATATTGGGTTTGATATTTAATTCTTACTATTAAACCATGGGTTTAGATATAAAAAAAATAAGAAAAGACTTTCCCATACTTTCTAGAAAAGTAAATGGATATCCTTTGGTTTATTTAGACAATGCAGCAACCTCTCAAACTCCAGTAAAAGTAATTGATAAGATCGTTGATTATTATCATAATTATAATGCGAATATCCACAGAGGAGTGCATACACTTTCACAAGAGGCTACTGACGCCTACGAATTAGCAAGAACTAAAATACAGGAACATTTTAATGCTAAACATACTCATGAAATTATTTTCACCTCTGGAACAACTCATAGTATCAACATAGTTGCTTCTGGTTTTTCTAAAATTCTAAAGGATGGAGATGAAGTATTAGTCTCTGCACTTGAGCACCACTCCAATATTGTTCCTTGGCAAATGCTCTGTGAAAAAACAGGTGCTACCCTGAAGGTTATTCCAATGACTGAAAAGGGAGAATTATCGTTAACAGACTTTACTTTACTCCTATCTGAAAAAACTAAATTAGTATTTGTGAATCATGTTTCAAATACGCTAGGCACCATAAACCCAATTAAAACCATCATTGATAAAGCGCACGAAAAAGGTGCTGTGGTATTAATTGATGGAGCTCAAGCTACCTCCCATTTAACTCCAGATTTTGAAAAATTAAATGTAGATTTTTATGTCACCTCTGCTCATAAAATGTGTGGCCCAACAGGGGTTGGTATCTTATACGGAAAAGAAAAATGGCTTCAAGAATTACCCCCATATCAAGGAGGTGGAGAAATGATTAAAGAAGTTTCTTTTGAAAAAACTACATACGCAGATCTTCCCCATAAGTTTGAAGCAGGGACTCCAAACATTGCAGGAGGTATTGCATTCGGTACTGCTATAGATTATTTAAATTCCATAGGATTAAAAAAAATAGCGACGTACGAAAATGAATTGCTAAACTATGCAACGAAAGAATTGACAAAGATCGATGGTGTTAAAATTTATGGGACTTCCTCAAACAAAACTGCTGTTATCTCCTTTAATATTAAAAATATTCATCCCTACGATGTTGGTACTATCATCGATAAATTAGGGATTGAAGTAAGAACTGGACAACATTGTACACAACCCATAATGGATTTCTATAAAATAACGGGTACCATCAGAGCTTCATTTGCATTTTATAACACAAAACAAGAAATAGATGTTTTTATAGAGGCTATTAAAAGAGCTAAAATGATGTTATCTTAAAAAACAAAAAAATGAAACAAACTATTAAATTAAGTATCCTAATTTTTTCATTGTTTTTTATCTCTTGCAAGGAAGCACAAAAAACTGTTGAAACGACAACAAAGATGTATTCAGGTAAATATGAAATTAAAAGTCTTCATAGCCGTCAACTAGAGAGGAAGTTATTTTTTACAATCGATTCTAAAGAAAAGAAAATTTCCGGAAAGACTGACTGTAACACCTATTTTGGGAACTATGTGGTTACCAATACCCATAAATTAGAAATTGAGCCACTTGGGGTAACTAAAATGTATTGTGAAGAAAATGTAATGGAAGTTGAATCTAAATTATTTAAAGCATTTAGTGATACCAACACGTTCAACTTTGATAATAACATGCTTACTTTTTTTAATAAAGAAGGGGATCTTATTATCCGAGCTTACAAAATGAACAACTAGAGATATGACCATTAGATCAATTCAGGAAGAGATTATAGAGGAGTTTTCAATGTTCGATGATTGGATGCAAAAATATGAGTACATGATTGATTTAGGAAAATCGTTACCACTCATAAACGAGGATAATAAAACGGAGGATAGATTGATAAAAGGATGTCAATCTAAAGTATGGCTTGATGCTCAACTAAAAAATGGTAAAATAAATTATACGGCCGATAGTGATGCTATCATTACAAAAGGCATAATAGCTATTCTACTGCGTGTGTTCTCTAACCAATCTCCAGAAGCGGTTCTAGATGCAACCACTGACTTTATTGATGAAATTGGATTGAAGGAACATCTTTCGCCAACCAGAGCAAATGGGTTAGTTTCTATGATAAAACAATTAAAGATTTATGCGCTTGCACTAAAAGCACAAAAAAATTGACCACTATGACACAGGAAAAAAAAATAAATACAGAAGAGCTAGGAGAGAAAATTGTAAACGTAATTAAAACTATTTTCGATCCAGAAATCCCTGTAGACATCTATGAGCTTGGGCTTATATACGATGTTTTTGTAAATGAGGATTATGCTGTAAAAGTACTGATGACTCTTACCACTCCAAATTGTCCCGTCGCGGAGTCACTTCCCCTAGAAGTAGAAGAAAAAATTAAATCGATTGCTAACGTTACAGATGCCGAGGTTGAAATTACTTTTGACCCTCCCTGGAGTCAAGATTTAATGAGTGAAGAAGCCAAATTAGAACTTGGAATGTTATAATGGTAGATGAAATTAAAAATAGAGTCGCTAATAGTAGTTTAATTACAGTAGACCTTGAAGATTTTTATCCAAAAGGCAAGAGGTTAGAGATTGATATTTCTATATTTTTATTTCAAGGACTACTTTTAAAAGAAAGGGAATTTAGAGCTAAAATTATTAAACATGATTGGAACCAATATCAACATTCATATATAGCTTTAACTAATAAAAATCAAGCGCTCGTTCCTGCCTGGGCTTTTATGCTCATAACAACTAAATTAAGTCCAATTGCAAAAATGATAATTGTTGGAGATAAAAATGAATTAGAAATTATAATATTTTCCAATATCATTGCTAAAATTGATATATCCAATTATAAAGATAGACCTGTCATTATTAAGGGCTGTTCTAAAAAGGACATCCCAGAAAATTCATACATTCAATTAATTCAAAAAATACAACCGGTTGCGAAAAGTATTATGTACGGTGAAGCGTGTTCATCAGTCCCCTTATTCAAAAAAAATAAATATCCTCAATAACAGTAATGATCAATTTTTAAAATTTAATATCCCCAACATTAATATTAATAGTTAACCACTAAAATCAAAACTAATGAGAAATTTATTACTACTGCTATTATTGCTCGTATCCATTACCGCTTTCTCTCAAAAAAATGAAAGCCCAAACGATTCTATAGTTAGATGGAAAAAATCAGGAAAAATTACTTTGTTAATCAACCAATCTGCTTTTTCAAATTGGCAAGCTGGAGGAGATAATAATTTTGCTGGAAACCTCAACCTTAATTATGATCTAAATTATATAGATAGAGATTGGTCATGGGATAATAAAATTTTAGCAAGCTATGGTCTTACTAACAATAAGGATGACGGAACTAGAAAAACAGATGATCGATTAGAACTAAATTCCATTTTAGGAAAAAAACTAAAGGCAAATTGGAGTGCCTCTTTCTTTATGAATTTTAAAACGCAATTTACAAATGGTTATGATTATGAAGATGATTTTATGGGACAAAATTCAACATTAACAAATGAAGATTTCCCAACCTCAGGGTTTTTTAAACCTGCGTACTTAAGTTTTGGTCCTGGTCTATTATGGAAGAAAAACGATAACTTATATCTAAATACTTCACCGCTTACAGCTAAGTTTACATTTATAACCTCCGAAATATTTACCTATAACGAAGAAACCCAATCCTATGATTCGAGCAATCTAGTGGAAACTTTTGGTGTTGATCCTGGAGATTCATTTTTGAGTGAATTTGGTTTTAATGCAAGAGCTTATTATAAATTTGAAATTATGAATAATATCAGTATGGAAAATATATTAAATCTGTTCTCTAATTATCTAGATAAACCACAAAATATAGATATTGATTACACCTTGAATCTAGTTATGAAAATTAATGATGTTTTCTCAACAAATTTAACTTTTCAAACAATTTATGACGACAATGCCTTTAAAGGATTTCAAATAAGAGAAATATTTGGTTTGGGCGTAAATGTTAATTTATAATTGAATATTAAATAAAAAAAGCCTAATAAAAATAGGCTTTTTTTGGTGGTTTTACTAAAATTATATCACTGGTAATTCTCATATAAAAAATGATTGTATGGAAATCTCTTAATATGAAGTTCCTTTACTTTGTCGTAGACTATTTTTTTAAACTCTTCAAGATTGTTCTTTTTTAAAGCTGAAATAAAAATTGCTTCCCCTTTTTCTCTATTCATCCAGGTTTGTTTCCAATCTTCAAGTGTGTAGTGAGCTTTTGTTTTTTCAGTAATTAAATCGTCTTCTTCAATTACTTCAGGATTGTAACTGTCGATTTTGTTAAATACCATAACACAAGGTTTATCTGAGGCATTAATTTCTCCTAATATTTTTTCAACAGATGCAATGTGGTCTTCAAAAGAATGATGAGAAATATCAACGATATGTAGCAATAAATCAGCCTCTCTAACTTCATCTAAAGTGCTTTTGAAGGACTCAACCAATTGAGTTGGAAGTTTTCGAATAAAGCCCACGGTATCGCTAACTAAAAAAGGAAGGTTTTTTATAACTACTTTTCTTACGGTAGTATCCAAAGTAGCAAAAAGTTTATTTTCAGCGAAAACATCAGATTTGCTAATCACGTTCATTAATGTAGATTTCCCGACATTGGTATAGCCTACTAATGCCACTCTAACTAATGCTCCTCTGTTTCCACGTTGAACAGACATTTGTTTGTCTACTTTAGCTAATTTTTTCTTTAATAAAGAAATTCTATCTCGTACAATCCTTCTATCGGTTTCTATTTCTGTTTCTCCTGGACCTCTCATCCCAATTCCTCCACGTTGTCGTTCTAAGTGGGTCCACATACCCGTTAGTCTTGGTAATAAATATTGATATTGGGCTAATTCTACTTGAGTTCTTGCATAACTAGTTTGAGCTCGTTGCGCAAAAATATCGAGTATTAAATTAGTTCTATCCAAAACTTTACAATCAAGAATTTTTTCAATATTCCTTTGTTGTGCGGGGGTTAATTCATCATCAAAAACAACTAAGCCTACCTCGTGAAGCTTTGTATATTCCTGTACTTCTTCTATTTTACCAGAACCTAAAAAAGTTCGTGAATTTGGGGTCGCTAATTTTTGAACAAATCTTTTCAATACTTCTCCACCCGCTGTAAAAGTTAAAAACTCAAGTTCATCCAAGTACTCATTAGATTTTTCTAAATCTTGGTTTTGAGTTATTAAACCAATTAAAACTGCTTTTTCGTACTCTATTTTTACTTTTTCAATCATAATAATATATCAACAAAGGTACAAAAGTCACGCTACTATAAATAGTAAATTAGGAGAGAGTGGTGTTTAAATTTTAAAAAAAATAATACAATTATTGTATCTTAGAGTTTTAAATTTTAAAACTAAAATATCATGAAAAAATTATTAATTATATTGTTTGTTTCTATTCTTTATATTAATGAAACAAGTGCTCAAGTAGAATATAAAGTTTTTACTAGTGTTGAATCAATTGTTCCAAACGGAATTGGAAGGTCAAGGATCATAAGTGCTAACGAAGATAAAAACTATAAAGACTATACTTCTACGCAAACAGAAAATGACAATACCAGAAATAAATCTGATAGAGCCGAAATAAGGGTGAAAGATTTTGACGAGACAAAATTATTAAACTTTTATAATATTGGCGGGATTAGATTTCAAAATATTGCTGCAAATGATGCTGTTATAACCTCAAAAATAAACACCATGATAGCGGAGGGATGGGAACTTGCTTTTGTAAATAGTGCTGTGGAAAGTGAGTGTGGAAAAGGAGACGGTCAAGGAATATTTATCACCCGATATATTTTCAAGAGAACTAAATAAATTTTATTGGATGGATTTATGAGTTTATGAACATCAGAAAATTAACTATATTTAACAAAAATAACCAACAACTTTACAACATGAAAAAATCAGCTACCCTCTTTTTATTTTCCGGGTTTTTAAAAAGCTTTTACACACAATTTTTCTTGCTAATTATTCTATTATTTTCTTTTAATTCGAATGCACAGGGACCTGGTTGTCCAAATGTGAATGCTGGAGGAGATATTGAATTAGATTGTGAACAGCCTTGTACAGATCTATCTGCAACTTTTCTTCAAACAGGAGAAACTACCTCTTACGAAGTTTCACCCATAGATTTCGCCCCCCCCTTCCCCACTACAGGCGGGACTGAAGTATCTGTTTTTATAGATGACAGATGGTCGAACATAATTCCACTCCCATTTGATTTTTGTTTTTATGGAGATACTTATTCACAAATATTGATTGGTTCCAATGGTGTAATTAGTTTTGATACTGTAAGTAACGAACCAGATGGTTACTGCGATTGGTCTTTTAGCGAATCTATTCCAAGTCCAGACTTATTCGGCACAACGATATTTGGGCCCTATATGGATATAGATCCTTCTGTTGATAGTTCTGGTATTATCAATTATACAATTTTTGGAGATGCTCCTTGTAGAACCATGGTGGTTAATTTTCCCGATATACCTTATTATAGTTCGAGTTGTAATCAATACACTTTAACGACTCAAGTTGTTATATACGAAACTACTAATGTTGTCGAAATATATCTTGAAGACAGAACAGATGCTTGTTCAACCTGGAATGACGGAAATGCTGTAATAGGTTTGCAAAATCAAGATGGAACCGACGGCATTGCACCTCCAGAAAGAAATACAGGCAACTGGGCCGCTAATAACGAAGCATGGAGATTTACTCCAAATGGTGAAAGTAATGTAGCTTTTTCGTGGTTAAATGAAGACAATGAGGTCATCGGCACAGATTCAGTTATTAATGTTTGCCCTGCCAACGAAACAAGTACTTATACAGCTCAAGCAATCTATACAAATTGTAATGGTGATGTAATCACAGAAACCGATACGGTTACAGTGACATTTACAGGAGCCTTCGGGATTGATTTAGGTGACGATCAAGATTTATGTGGCCAAGAAGAATACCTTATTACAGCGCAATTAACAGATGCTAATCCATCAGAAGCAAATTTTATTTGGAGTAGTGGCGAAACATCTCAGTCAATAACAGTTACAGAATCGAATACCTACACAGTTGATGTTACTGTTGGTAATTGTACCTTATCAACTAGCGTGACCATTAATTTCAGTGACAACCCATTAATAGATTTAGGAGGAGATCAATCAATTTGTGGTAGTGAAGATATTATTTTAGATGCTACCCCCTCCAATTCAGAGGATATTACAAATATCAGTTACAAATGGTTTAAAGACGGAGTTGAACTTAGTAACGAAATTTTAAACACCCTCGATGTTATGGATGTAGGAATGTACTCCGTTGAAGTAAGCTCTGATAACTGTGTTAGCACCGATAGTGCAGAAGTTAGCTTATCTTCTTTTACTGTAACACTTGGAGAAAATTTAAATATATGTGATCAATCTTCTATAGAAATAACTCCTGAAGTAATAGGAGAAGATGACTCGAACGCGAGCTTTGTATGGAGTACTGGAGAAACAACCTCAACGATAGACGTTTCTAACTCTGGGACCTACAGTGTCACTGTAACTATTGATGGTTGTGAAAATTCCGATACAATAGATATTAGTATCACCAATCTTCCTGTGGTAGATTTGGGAGATGATTTTAAATCTTGTGTTGGGGAGTCTTGGACTTTAACCGCTACAAGTATTGAGGAAGGTATAACGTTTCAGTGGTTTTTAAATGGAAATGAAATTCCTGGAGAAACCTCTAATAGCTTGGATTTTGTTGTAACTGATGATTTCTCTGGAATACAAACGTATGCTGTTAGTGTTACAAAAGGAGACTGTACAGGCATTGATGAATTGGAAGTACAACTATATGATGTGGAAAACTGTATCATTACTCAAGGAATCTCACCAGATGCTACGCCAGGTTATAACGATTATTTAGATTTAGAATTTTTAAGTGATCGAGTTGGGGGTATTACCAACCTTCAAATATTTAATCGCTATGGAACGATTGTATATGATCAAGTAAATTATATAAATCAATGGAACGGCCAAGATAATGCAGGAAATAAATTACCTACCGGAACCTATTATTACGTAATTGATCTCGCAAGTGTAGATGATGTCTATCGATCTCAAACAAGTGGATGGATTTATTTAAATAGAAAAACAAACTAACCTTAAATCTCTTTTCTAACTACCAAATAGTTAATTATGAAAAAAATATACATCATATCAATTTTGCTTGGAATTCTCGTTGTCTTCCAAGAAGTGAATGCCCAACAAGATCCTCAGTACACTCAATATATGTACAACTTAAATGTGATTAATCCTGCCTATGCTGGTTCCAAAGAGAGCCTTTCAATAACAGCTCTATACAGAAGTCAGTGGGTGGGTATCGCTGATAATCCTGAGACATTTACCTTCTCTGCACACTCTCCTATTGGAGAAAAAGTTGGACTGGGAGTTTCTGCTATAAAAGATCAATTAGGTCCGGTTAGTGAATCAAATATCTATGCTGATTTCTCATACACAATAGATTTAGGTAGTGCTCTTCAACTAGCCTTCGGTATTAAGGGTGGAGTTACACTACACGAGGTGGGCTTATCCGCTTTAGAATTACAGGACCCTAACGACCCTTTCTTTTCTGAAGATATTCAGAGGACTTATCCAAATATTGGAGCTGGAGCGTTTTTGTACAGCGAAAACTTCTATGTAAGTTTATCCGTTCCTAATTTCATAGAATCCGTTCACTTAGACGAAACTATTGATGGTGAAGCTACTAAGTTTGGTAACGAAACCTCTCACCTCTTTACAACAGCAGGGTATATATTTCAATTGGGAGAAAACATAAAACTAAAACCGTCTGCAATGGTTAAAATAGCTTTTGATTCTCCGATTTCTTGGGACACCAATTTAAACGCTTTGTTTTATGAAAAATTTGAACTAGGAGCGTCTTATCGTCTCGATGATTCTTATAGTGCATTGGTTGGTTTTCAAATCAATCCTAATCTCCGAATAGGCTATGCATATGATCATGTCGTTTCAGATATTAAGGCTATTGCTGGATCCTCTCACGAATTAATATTAACCTGGGACGTATATTTCAAAAAACGTGCCTTACGTTCACCTAGATATTTCTAATCTTTTAAAAAGCACCTTTAAAATGAAAAATATATATACACTCATTCTACTTATAACGATTAGTAGCAACGCATTTGCGCAAAATAAAGACACTAAAAAAGCTGACGATTTATATAAAAGATTAGCTTATACAGAAGCCGCTGAGTCCTACCAAAAACTTTTAAAAAAAGGTAAAGGGAACAAGTATGTTTATGAGCAACTGGCAAATAGCTATTACTTTATTAATAATACTAAAAAAGCGGAGACCTATTACAGACGAGTTGTAAAAAGTAGAAAAGTAAAACCTGAAACAATCTACAACTACGCACAAGTTTTAAAAGTAAATGGGAAGTATAGTGACTACAACACCTGGATGATGAAGTTTGCGCAAATGAAACCAACAGATTCCAGATCCATCGCTTTTATGAAAGATCCTAATTACTTGCCCAAGTATATGGAGAGTACTAAAAAATTCGCAATTATTAACTTAAAAGATATTAATACTGAATACTCAGAATTTGGAGGAACGGTTATTGGTAAATCTTTTTACTTCTCATCAGCAAGAAATACTGCCAGAAAAAAATATGGGTGGAATGAAGAACCGTTTCTAGATATTTATGCTGCTGAAATTGTTGGAGAAACCGTTAAAAATGCAAATCTTGTTAGTGGAGATATAAATACTAAATACCATGAAGGTAATACTGCAATTACTGCTGACGGAAAACGCATGTATTTTGACAGAAATGATTACTATAAAGGGAAGTATAAAAAAAGTAAAGAAGGAGTAAGTCAAATTAATCTTTTTTCTGCTGTTAAAGAGAATGACGTTTGGAAAGATATTCAACCAGTAAACTTTAATAATAGCGAATATTCTTTTGGTCAACCGGCTCTGAGCCCCGATGGAAACACCCTTTATTTTGTAAGTGATATGCCTGGCGGAAAAGGGATGTCTGATATCTACAAAGTAAATATAAATAAAGATGGAACATTGGGTAAACCAGAAAACTTAGGAGATAAAATCAATACTGAAGGAAAAGAAGTATTCCCGTTTTTAGATACAAATGGAATCCTCTATTTCTCTAGTGATGGCCATATGGGCCTTGGTGAATTAGATGTATTCTATGCAGAAGCTAACAGAAATGGTTTTGGAGGTGTTAGAAATATAGGTGCCGATATTAATAGCTCAGGTGATGACTTTGCCTTTAAATACAATCCAAATAGTAAAGAAGGATATGTTTCTTCAAATAGAAATGGTGGTATAGGTAGTGATGATATTTATGCAGCCAAATTAATAGCGCCATTATGTGATTTTGAATTGAATGTTCAAGTTGTTGATGAATATACCAAACTCCCTTTAATAGGGGCTCGTATCGATCTATTTGATAATTTTCAAAATAAATTAGCCACTAAAATAGCAGATAATAATGGATTTGTTACCTTAATAATTGAATGTGGTAAGACAAGTCAAGTCCTTGGATTCAGCCAAGGATATGAGGGCAAAAGTATAACAATTGACCCCGCAAATTATGGGCCAATAAATAAGACATTAATGCTTCGCCCCATCGAGAATATTATTGTTGATGAGAAGATCGTGCTTAATGCAATTAAGTTTGATTACGATAAACATAATATAAAACCTCAAGCTGCATTTGAATTAGATAAATTAGTGGCTGTTATGAAAAAATACCCTTTGATGGAAGTAAAAATTGAAAGTCATACTGACCATAGAGGAACTCCAAAATACAATATGGAACTCTCCAAAAAGAGAGCCGCATCAACTAAAGAGTATATTATATCTAAGGGGATTGATGGTGCAAGATTATCAAGTCAAGGATTTGGAAAGATCAAACCACTTGTTAATTGTGGAGCGAATTGCAGTAAAGAAGACAATTCAAAAAATAGAAGGTCTGAGTTTATAATCATCAAGTAGTAATTAAAACAAATCTTTGATCCTATTCAAAGATTTGTTTTAATTCTTCTTATTGTGAGTTATGTAGTTTCTTTTCCCACTCTGATTGAAATTCCTCCATTGCTGGTTTTACAGTACTCTCAGGAAGATCTGAAATTCGAATATACATTAAGCCATCCACAGCATTATTAAATAGTGGATCAACATTAAAAGCAATCACTTTTGCATTTTGTTTAATGTATTTTTTAATTAAAACAGGTAAACGTAAACTTCCTGGTTCAACCTCATCAATAATTTTATCAAATTTATTTAAATCAGCTTTACTTGCGTCGAAAACAAAATCTTTATCAGCATCTTTTAATTTTACTTTATATTCTTTTTTTGGGTTGATGTATTGTGCTACGAAGGGATCATAATAATTCGATTTCATAAATTCTATCATGAGTGATTTTGAAAATTCAGAAAATTTATTACTGATACTAACCCCTCCTATAAGGTATTTATGCTCTGGATAACGAAGTGTAGTATGAACTATTCCTTTCCAAAGTAAAAATAAAGGCATGGGGCGCATTTGATATTTTTTTATTACAAATGCTCTTCCCATTTCAATAGATTTACTCATCATAGGAAATAATTCTTGTTCAAATCGAAATAATTCCTGTAAATAAAACCCATCAATGCCATATTTAGAATAAATCTGTGCACCCAATCCCATTCTATAAGCGCCAGCTATTTTTTTGTTATCTATATCCCACAAAAACATATGATGATAATAGGCATCAAATCGATCAAGGTCAATTGCCTTATTGGTTCCTTCTCCAATTTCTCTAAAGGTAATTTCCCTTAGCCTACCAATTTCTTGAAGAATATTAGGAATGCTTGGGGCATCTGCTAAATAAACTTCATAATTTTTACTCTGTAGTAATCTTTTATCATTTTGGTACAGAGTATCCAATTCATTTTGAAGAATAGCACTCGAAACAGGTTTAACAATTTTTTTTGGTGGTTTCGGAAACTTAAGGTTTTTTGGTAGGCTGTCTATTAATTTTTTCTTTTGAAATGGGTTTGCAAGTAGGTATGTTTTTGTTCGTAAAAAATTAGTAAAGCTTTCAAGTGACTTATATTCATCTTGGTTCTTTACTGGAATAGCATTGCCTATTCTAACCTTAATTAAACGTTCTTTTTGAGTGAGTAATTCGGAGGGTAATTTTGCAGTGCGTAGCGTATCACTAACTCTTGCCATTCCATAAAACAACTTACTATTTTTAGCATGAAAATAAATAGGAACCACGGGCACCTTGGCTCTTTGTATTAATTTCATCGCGGCCTCTTCCCATGGACGATCAACTATTAATCTTCCATCTTTATAGGTTGAAACTTCTCCCGCTGGGAAAATACCTAAAGAAAATCCATCTTTTAAATGTTGTAATGATGCCTTAAACCCTCCGATACTAGACTTTACTTCTTTTCTTCCTTCAAAAGGATTAACTGGTATGACATAAGGTTTCATTGGCTCAATTCGATGCAATAAAAAATTAGCTAAAATTTTAAAATCAGGTCGATGTTCTAGTAATAATTTGAGTAATAATATCCCATCTATCCCTCCCAATGGATGATTTGATATAGTAATAAAAGGGCCTGTTTTTGGAATTCTTTTTAAATCTTCCTCGGGAATTTCAAACTTAATATCAAGATCATCAATAAGCGAATTAATAAATTCAATATCACTGAGGTGTTTGTTTGCATTGTATATTTTATTGAGAGTGTCTAGATTTAAGATTTTCATCAAAGCCCAACCAAAAACAGTTCCTAAGAGTCCTAGTTTGTCAATATTAATTGCTTGAGCTACTTCTTTTGCGTTGACTAATCCCATTAAAAAAAAATATTTTGTGCTCTATGTGAAATCATACAAGATTGGATGAAATAATATTTGATTAGGTTTTGACTACGAATTGAATTGTTTCTCTACTTTCTTGCCTTAGTAGTATTTCTTTCCCCTTCAACAACTCTTTTGTTTCGGAATTCTTTGAATGACGAATGGTATAAAGTATTACACTTTCATTCCAAGAAACTCTAAAAGTCTCCCGTAACCTTTTTAGTAATGAGTCTAATTTATCAAACTTATTATCTATACAGACAGAAAAACTAATTGCTGAATTTTGAATTAAATTGACTTTCATTTGAAATTCATAAAGTAATTTGAAAACATCGCCAATGGTATCTTCCATCATAAATGAAAAATCTAAAGAAGATAATGATATTAATACCTGATCTTCTTTTAATATAAGACAGGCTACTTTAGGGTTTAAAAAAACTCCTTTCCCTACGCAAGTTCCAGTATTTTTTGGATGATAAAAAGATTTTACAAATAATGGAATTTCTTTACGTTGAAGGGGCTGCAATGTTTTTGGGTGTATTACGGTAGCGCCATAAAAAGCAAGTTCGATAGCTTCGCGATACGAGATGTGACTTAGTAATTGTGTTTTTTTAAAATGTCTTGGATCGGCATTTAAAACCCCTGGCACATCTTTCCAAATAGTAACACTTATGGCGTTTAAACAATATGCAAAAATAGCGGCTGTATAATCGCTTCCTTCTCGTCCTAAAGTGGTTGTAAAATTATGTGAACCCTCTGATGCAATAAACCCTTGAGTGATAGACACTCCTGTTGTTGAAACTGAATTGATGATTTTTTTTTGAGTTTCTTCCCAATTTACTTTGGCCTCTCTATAATTAGCATTCGTTTTAATTACAGAGCGAACATCCAAAAACTTATTTTTAAACTTACATTCTGATAAATATTCTGAAATAATAGTTGTAGAAATAAGTTCGCCAAAACTCACGATTTGATCGTAAACAAATGAATAATCATTAGATTTATTATGACCTACAAATAATTGAAGTTCATTATTAAACTTTAATAATTTATTAAAAATTGGGTGTGAATTATTATTGAATAGTTCCGTTATTATTGTTAGGTGGAATTCATAAAATTTACTTATTGTTGATTTAATTTCAGAGGGATTAGAAAAATAATTAACGACTATTTCTTCAAGCAAATTAGTCATTTTTCCCATTGCTGAAACAACAACAATCAAATCTTTTTCCTCTGACATCTTAAGAACAGAAAGTATATTTTTTACCCCTTCAGCATTCTTAATAGAAGCTCCACCAAATTTAAAAACTTTCATTTATTTGTTAAAATTTGTTATTCTTTTTTAAATATTTTTTCATTCTATTCTCATCCATTTGAACAAGGTGCCAATCTTTCAAAAGTTTTGCGCCGCTACTTTCATAAAAATCTATTGCGTTTTTATTCCAATCTAAAACAACCCATTCCAAGCGTTTAACATTTCTATTTACTGCATATTGAATTACTTCAGCGTATAACGCTTTTCCGATTCCTTTACCTCTTAAATCAGCATTCACTACCAAATCCTCTAAGTGAATACTTCTTCCCTTCCAAGTTGAAAAACGATCATAAACCAAAGCCATTCCAACAATTAAATTATTTACCTCAGCAACAAAACAAGTAAATATAGCATTTTTACCAAAACCTTCTTTTATCAAGTTTGTTTCAGTTATTTCAACACTATTCGTCTCTTTTTCAAAAGCAGCTAATTCCTTAATAAGCCTTAAAACTTGAGGCATATCTTTAGGAGTACTCAATCTAACAGAAATTCTCATAATTTTTATTTGAAAAGACAAATATCGGTTCTATTTCTTTAAAATTTAACGATATTTGCATAAATTAATTCCAACTTGATACATGACAAAACACAACAAAACACTTGGAGAATTTATTATCAATAAACAAAGTGAGTTTAAATATTCTTCTGGAGAACTTACAAGGCTTATCAATTCTATTAGATTGGCTGGAAAAATTGTAAATCACGAAGTAAACAAAGCGGGACTTGTTGATATACTCGGTACTGCTGGAGAAGAAAATATTCAAGGTGAAGATCAGCAAAAATTAGATGTTTATGCCAATGAAGTTTTTATAAAAAATCTAGTAAATCGTGAAATTGTATGTGGTATTGCAAGTGAGGAAGAAGATGATTTTATATCTATACAAGGTAATAATAATGAAAATAAATATGTCGTATTAATAGATCCTTTAGATGGTTCGTCAAATATCGATGTTAATGTTTCAGTTGGCACTATTTTTTCAATTTACAGAAGAATCACTCTAGTAGGAACTCCCGTTACTATTGAAGATTTTTTACAACCCGGCAAAAATCAAGTCGCGGCTGGATATATTGTATATGGAACTTCAACGATGATTGTTTATTCTACAGGTCATGGCGTAAATGGCTTTACATTAAACCCTGCAATTGGGACCTATTATCTTTCACATCCCAATATGCAATTCCCTGATAAAGGATATATCTATTCCGTCAATGAGGGGAATTATGTCCATTTCCCAAAAGGAGTAAAAGAATATATAAAATACTGCCAAGAAGAAGAAGAAGACAGACCATATACCTCAAGGTACATCGGGTCTTTGGTTTCCGATTTTCATAGAAATATGATTAAAGGAGGAATTTATTTTTACCCCTCTACCTCTAAAAGTCCTAATGGTAAGCTGCGTCTTCTTTATGAATGTAACCCTATGGCATTTTTAGCCGAACGGGCAGGTGGCAAGGCAAGTGATGGGTTTAATAGAATTTTAGACATTAAGCCTACGGAACTGCACCAAAGAGCACCTTTTTTCTGTGGGAATAAAGATATGGTAGATAAATTAGAGTCTTTTATGAAAAAAAACTAATTAACTAATCTACTATTTTAATCTGTTTTTGATCAAATATTTATACTCGTTATAACTTATTTTACCGGTATAAATTTCAATTGAATCTTGTATGAGTTTGTTGGCGCTACTATAATTATATCCCAATCCAATTGCATATTTTTTAATTAATACTAATTCTTTTGCATCTATTTTTTGATCCGAAAATATCATGTCAAATAAGTCATGCATACGCTCCAATCTCTCATCAGCAGAAATTGAAGGAACAATAGAGTATTGTGCTGGATTCTTTAAAATAGTTACCACATCGGATTTATTAACTCCAAGCTTTATAGCTAGAGTTTGCAATAAATTTTGCTCATCTTCAGATATTTTCCCATCAGTCATTGCTATGGAAGCAATTGATGCAAAGTGGGATTTATTTCTAGTTTGGTGATCTTTTTTAAATAATTCGTAAAATGACATAATCTTATATTTATACCGCAAAGATAAAACTAATCAAGGGGTTTATTGAAATAAATTTACAGTAAAATAGTATCGTTTTCATAATTCTAACAATCAGACAGGTCTGTTAAAATAAGTTTAAACTTATTATAAATATTTAATTGAAATCTTACCTTTGTATGAATGAGTAAAGTACTAGTTTCTTCACTTTTTAGCAAGTCTTCTTACTCAAGAAAACTAGGAATAGCTATTACCAATAACGAAAATAAAACAGTAATTTCAGGCTTAGTTGGTTCTTCCTTTTCTATCGTTATTTCCGAAGTTTTTAATGATGTTAATCGACCATTTTTAATTGTTTTAAACGATAAAGAGGAGGCGGCCTATCACTTAAATGATTTAGAGAATTTATTAGGTGAAAAAAATGTGCTTTTTTATCCAGGAAGTTATCGTCGTCCTTATCAAATTGAAGAAACTGATAACGCTAACATTCTATTAAGGTCTGAGGTTTTAAATCGAATTAATTCACGTAAAAAACCAGCTATTATTGTTTCATATCCTGAGGCTCTTTTTGAAAAAGTTATTACCAAAAAAGAATTAGAAAGACATACCCTCAAAATTGATACAGGTGACGATTTATCCATTGATTTTGTAAATGAAGTGTTGTTTGAATATAATTTTAAACGAACTGATTTTGTAACCGAACCTGGAGAGTTTTCGGTCCGCGGAGGCATTTTAGATGTATTTTCTTTTAGCAACGACAATCCCTATCGTATTGAGTTTTTTGGTGATGAAGTGGAAAGTATTCGTAGTTTTGATGTAGAAACACAATTATCTACAGAATCCATAAAAAAAATAACCATCATTCCAAATATGGAGAATAAAATGATGGAAGAAAAACGTATCAGTTTTTTAAAATATATGGCTTCAAAAACAATCGTTTTTTATAAAAACGAAGATTTGTTATATCAGGGAATTGATAAATTATTTAATCAAGCAGAAGACAGATTTAATACCTTAGATGTTGAGATCAATCAAAGCAATCCTAATGAACTATTTTGTTCCTCACAATTAATCAAAAAAGAACTAGAGGATTATACTAAAGTTCAACTAATTAACACATCGAATAACAATGATATTAACTTTAATACTCAACCTCAACCATCATTTAACAAACAATTTAATTTACTAATTGACAACCTTAATACCAATACAGAAAAAGGATTTAAAAACTATATTTTTTGCAGCAGTCATCAACAAGAACAGCGCTTTAACGATATTTTTGATGATATAGAACAACATGTAAATCAATTTGAAACTGTTGTTTTTCCGTTATATGAAGGTTTTGTAGATTCAGATCAGAAAAATATTTGTTATACCGATCATCAAATTTTTGAACGGTATCATAAATTTCAGCTAAAAAATGGATATGCTAAAAAGCAAGCCATTACTATAAAGGAATTAACCAATTTAGAGGTGGGTGATTATGTAACTCATATT
>SGZC01000014.1 GCA_004213605.1 Flavobacteriales bacterium | reverse complement strand
TCTATGATATCAAAATCTACATTTTCAGGTAATATATCCTCTCCAATACCTTCAGTCACATAGGGATAAATTTCATTTTCATCAAAAATTCCTGTTTCATGGTATTTTTTAAAAACACTTCCATAGGTATCAATACCCCAAATTTTAATATTTGGATTTTTTTCTTTTAAATATTTACCAACTCCAGAAATAGTTCCACCGGTTCCAACACCCACCACAAAATGGGTGATTTTTCCATCTGTTTGTTTCCAAATTTCTGGCCCTGTACTTTGATAGTGCGCTTTTGTATTACTTGGGTTGTCATATTGATTTACATACCAACTGTTTGGAGTTTCTTGAGATAAGCGCTTGGAAACAGAATAATAAGATCGTGGATCATCGGGCTCTACAGCAGTGGGGCAAATAACTACCTCAGCACCTACGGCTTTTAAGATGTCACATTTTTCTTTTGATTGTTTATCTGCTAAAACAAAGATACATTTATACCCTTTTACTATGGCCGCTAATGCCAATCCCATTCCCGTATTTCCTGATGTTCCTTCTATAATTGTTCCTCCAGGCTTCAATCTTCCGTCAGCTTCTGCATCTTCAATCATAGTCAAAGCCATTCGGTCTTTGACAGAGTTTCCGGGATTAAAAGTCTCATATTTAGCCAATACCAATCCAGGTATTTCTTGAACTAACTTATTAATTTTAACTAGTGGAGTATTTCCAATGGTTTCCAGGATGTTTTTTGCGTATTCCATAGTATTTGTAAATGCCACGCAAAAATATAAAACCTAATTTAACTTTTCGCTATATCCATGTACATCTTTTATCAACCTCATTCGAAACGAATCGCTTTAACGGGAGTTATTTTTGAAATGATATATGAGGGTACTAACAACATGAAAAAACAAACTACAAGAGTCCCAATATTTAACATTATAATATAATTTATTGCCAGATAAACTGGTGCCTCTGTAACATAGTAGATCGAAGGATCTAACTTTATTAACTTAAAATATTTTTGAATTAACAGTAAACCAATTCCTATGATATTTCCCCAAAAAAGACCAATACCTACTAAATACATAGCGTTGTAAATGAATATTTTTCGCACACTTTTATTGGAGCTTCCCAAAGCTTTTATGATTCCAATCATTTGAGTTCGTTCCAAAATTAATACTAACAAAGCGGTGATCATATTAATCCCTGCAACAGTGATCATAATGATAATAATTAGTGTGATATTAAAATCGAACAGTTCCAACCATTTAAAAATAGAAAAGTATTGTTCTTTTATAGTTTGAGAATCCAAAAAACTACCTACTTCATTATAAACTTTAGCACCAATAGTCTCTATTTCACTAAAGTGTTCAACAAAAACCTCAAAAGATCCTATTTCATGTTCAGACCATTTATTTAGTCGCTGAATATGTCGAATATCTGCTATCACAAACTTTTCGTCAAAATCTTTAAAACCACTATTGTATATTCCTAATATTTCAAAACTCCTACTCCTTGGTAGTTTAGAATTATTATCATTAAAAAAAAACGTATTTACTTTATCGCCTACTTTTAGGTTTAAGCGATTCGATACGTATTCAGAAATTACTATTTCGTTGGTAAGTTGGCGAGTATAATCTGGTAAGTTTCCATCGATCAAAAATTCATTAAAAGAATTCCAATCATAATCTTTACCAACTCCTTTAACCACGACTCCTTCAAATTCATTTAACGTTCTTATGATTCCTCCTTTTGAAGCTGTGGCTTGAATGTGTTTAATTCCTTGAACTGAATTAAATATTGGATAAAATTCTTGATTTATTGAAATAGGATTTTGTGAATCGTCAGAAAAATTTGTATCAAAGTTAGATATGATAATATCACCGTTGAAGGCTGACACCTTTTCATAAATTTTATTTTGAAGGCCTACTCCCGAAGCTATTGAAATTAGCATGGTGACAAAACCAATTATTATTGATAAAATCGCAATTTTTATTATTGGTGATGATACACTATTTTTATATTCCTTTGCAGAAACAATTCGCTTAGCGATAAAATACTCAAAATTCACGGACTCGTTATGATATTAACTGATTTCAAAAATACACATTTCTTATTGTTATTATTAACTATCACTATTTGTTTTTGTTGTAGGAGTCAACCTGAAAATGAATTAAACAATCCATTCATCTCAGACAGTCTTGTTCTAGGTGCAGACCAAGTAGATAAATACTTACCATTGCTTAAGAATAAAAAAGTGGCTATTGTTGCTAATCAAACTTCCCTATTAAATTTTAAAACAACTTCAAGCGCACACCTTGTTGATTATTTACATTCAAAAAATATAACTATTCAGTGTGTATTTGCTCCTGAACATGGCTTCAGAGGAAAAGCAGATGCAGGAGAACTAATTAAAGATGGAATTGATAAAAAAACTGGGATTCCTATTATTTCACTTTACGGAAAAAATAAAAAACCATCCACCCAACAATTGGATGGAGTTGATATTATCATTTTTGATATTCAAGATGTAGGTGCTCGGTTTTACACTTATATTTCAACCTTGCACTATGTAATGGAAGCTTGCGCAGAAGCTAAGGCTCCATTGATTGTTTTGGACCGCCCAAATCCTAACGGACATTATATAGATGGTCCTGTTTTAGAGAAAACACACACTAGTTTTGTTGGAATGCATCCTGTTCCAGTGGTGCACGGGATGACGATCGGAGAATATGCGCAAATGATAAATGGAGAGGGATGGTTAGCGAAAAAAGTTCAATGTGATTTGTTCATCGTTGAAATGAAAAATTATACCCATCAAACTGTTTACTCTTTACCCAAAAAGCCATCACCCAACCTTCCCAATGATACTTCAATTAACTTATATCCAAGTCTTTGTTTTTTTGAAGGAACTTTCATGAGTGCAGGTAGAGGGACCGATATGCAATTCCAATTATTCGGTGCTCCAAATCTTCCACCAAAAAAATATCCTTTTGCTTTCACACCAAGTGTAAATGAAGGAGCAAAAGAGCCTAAATTTAAAAATGAATTATGCAATGGGAAGGATTTAAGAACTACCCATAAATTGTCTAATTTAAATCTTGAATGGTTGATTGATGCCTATAATGATATAGAAAATAATAAGGATTTCTTTTCTCCATTTTTTACAAAATTAGCAGGAACAAAAAAACTACAAGAACAAATTGAAAAAGGATACTCTTACCAAGAAATTAGAAAAACTTGGCTCAAAGATTTAAATGATTATGATGTATTACGCGAAAAATATTTATTATACAAAAGATAATTTAACCGCCACCTTTTCTGAATTTTTCTCGAGGTTTGCCTCCTTTTTCTGTGTATTGAATAGGTAACGTTTTTTTTAATGCCTCCATAATATTGAAGGTAGCAGGACAAATTGCTGTATTGGCTATAGTCACCGCCTCAATTTGCTGAAATCGTCTTCTGTTAGTATGGGGATATTCACGACAAGCTTTTGGTCGAACTTTATAAATACTACACTCATTATCGGGCATCAAAAAAACACAAGGGATTTGTTTAAAAGAAAATTCATGATCCTCCCCTATTTCTAAATACTGTTCTATAAACTTTTGCTCTTTTAATTTTAAATGTTTAGCAATTCTTGCAATGTCCTGATCATTTAGCCAGGGTGCAGTTGTTTTACAACAGTTAGCACATTTTAAGCAATTTGTCTTTTCAAATTCTTTATTGTGCAATTCCACCATTAAATTATCAAGATGTTTTGGTGGTTTTTTACGAAGTTTTTTAAACAACTTTTTATTTTCGTTCTCCTTATCTTTGGCCTTCTTTGGAAGCTGTTTTAATATGTTTTCCATAGCTATCAAAAGTACTAAAAGCTTAAGACTTATGAACGATTTATTTGGACAAGCATTGCTAGACTATCAAAACAATAACTATACAGAAGATTTATATACCGAAACTAATATCAGTGAAAAAGATATTTTAGTTCTTCCCTATCTTTTTAGAAGTTTTGATGCGATGCCTCCACTAGAGCAATTGGCATTAAAAAGAACTTATGGGAGGACGTTGGATGTAGGTTGTGGAGCTGGAAGTCATTCATTATTCCTTCAAGAATCAAAAATAGAGGTAATGGGAATCGACACCTCTAAAGGTGCCATAGAGGTATGTAAGCAGCGAGGTTTAAAAAATACTAGAGCATTAGATTTGCTTCATTTAAAAAAAGAAAAGTTTGACACTATCTTGTTACTGATGAATGGTACTGGAATTTTTCAAAAATTAGGGTTGGTATCCAACTAACTCCAACATTTAAAAACATTATTAAATAAAAATGGGCAAATACTTATCGATTCAAGTGATCTCAGATATATGTACGATACAGGTGACGAAGAGGGAAGTATTCTTGTACCCTTTGGGAGTTATTATGGTGAACTTGAATTTACTACTTTTTATAAAGGTTTGGTTTGTGAACCATTTGACTGGCTTTACCTTGACCCACAAACTTTTGGAGATTTAGCTATTGAAAATGGTTTAAATTTTGAAATAATTGGTAAAGGTGAGAATTACGATTTCTTAGCTAAACTTACTTTTATTTAGTATATCCTGATTTGGCCAATGCTCCCATTCCTTCCATAAACAATTCTCTTTTCCATTCTCGAGCTATTTTTTCAGCATCCATATCAAAATCTTTTTGTTTTATGTTTACTTTTTGGGCAAGTGCACTCATTGCAAAATCTAGAGAAATTTCTTTTTCCTCAGGGCTCAACTCTTGTTCTTTAGTTAATTTATTTGTTGCAAATGAACTGTAATAACGATACCACTCTTTTATTTCGTCATGAGAAAAATGTTTTCGATAAGCAAATGCTAATATTCCAATTAACTCATCTATGGATTCTTTTTTACCTTCACTAAAATTATCCCAAAACGACTGTGGCGTGGATTCTGAGGCTACTCTAACTCTAAGCGAGACAATTGTTTTTTCATACTCAAAGTCATATTTTTCGATAGTACCATTACTGTTTAATAGTTTAATAATATCAGATTGATATTGGTCTATTTGTGCTGAAGAGTTGACACATAAAAATAAAACGACTATGAAAAAGTTAATTTTTTTAAGGATCATCAAAATTTATTTAAAGCATTGTTATGGACATTATGTAATTTAAACTACTGTATTCTTCCAAATATTTTATTTATTTTGCGTCTACGAAACCAAGAAATCACTCTTTTTCCTGGCACCCCATTCTTCGAAATATAAGCCTCAACTGCATCAACCATTCGTAACGCGGAGTTTCCATCCATATATGGATGGTATTCTTTTAAAATATTGGCCCGTTTTCCTTTAAATGGATCATCCGTTAAATTCTCGGCAACTTTCTGAACTAAATTTCGATAGGACAGTGAATTATCCCAAAGGATAATTGAACTGTAATTTTTAAAAGTAAGTACAGGCTTATCTAAAAGTAAAAACTCATATACGACAGATGAAGTATCACTAATCATAAGATCAGCTATCAATAAGTATTTAATAATATTTTGTTCTTGAACAAATAAAATATTAGAAAACTTATTTGCAATATTTTTATACTGGTTAATTAAATCTTTAGCCATTAAATCATGGAACTTTATCACGATAAGGTAATTTTTGTTAGCAGCAAGCTCTTCCATTTCGGATGATAAAAATCGAGCACTTGTTAAGGATGGTGAAAACGTAGGCGCATATAGAATTATTTGTTTTGAATTGGATGTACTTAAAAGGTTTTGTTTTTCAAGATCATATTTATGAAGTTCTTTACCATAAACATCTAGTTTTGGCCAACCTGTTTCGACCACACTAAAATTTTTGTGTTTAGCTGCTGCTTTTGAAAACCATTTTGTAAAATAAGGCCCTTGAGTTAAATATAGATCAAAATAACTTCTAATTCTAAAGTGTCCTTTTTTCTCACCAGCTAATCCATGAAAAACTTGAGTTTTTACCCCTCTTAAATAATATGGAACTTCGTTACCAGGAACAAAAATCGCATCACTTTTATAATTGATTAGATCTTTGATATTGGTCGTAAAGTTTTCTTCTTTAAACGGAAATTTATCTAAAATTGCTGCTCTTACAAACCAAACATAGTTATATTTTTTTTCTTTTAAAACCTCCTTAATGGGCTGAAGGATTCCAAAAGAATAAGGATTCATACAAAATAGGATGGTCTTCATGAACGATCAAATGATTTTATTGGCGTTTAATAAATCTTCTTTAAAGTCAACTTCAATACAATTATATGCTGAAATATCAACGACTTTTAATTGTAATTGATTTATAGCTATAGCCATTTCAAGTCCTTTTTCAAAATAATCGTTGTCATCACAATTTTCAAGTTGATTGATAAACACATCTAAATCTTTAGCCGCAATAAAGTTAATACCAACGGCCTCACCCAATCCATTTTTAACTTCTTTAGAAAGGCTTTCCACAAATCCATCTTTGAGAGTATACTTGACTTCCTCTTCAGAAACACTCTGGGTGTTTACTGAAACAAACGATTGATTATTGTTCATTTCATTTTGTAGAAGAGACACAAGTTGTGGATCAAAAACTACATCGCCGTTGAACCATAAAATAGAATTACCTCGATGTTTTTTTAAGGCACGTAATAAACTTTTTGAAGTATTGGTTGTATCAAAAAATGGATTATAAACATAATTAACTTCTGGAAATTGTTCCATAATTAAATTCTTTTTAAATCCTACAACCGTTGTGATATCATTAATATCAAAGTAAGTGGTAATGCTATCCATCTGTCGTTGCATGATACTCTTTCCATTTTTTAGAGGTGTTAAAGGTTTTGGAAATGGATTTCCTAGACGAGAACCAATACCGGCAGCTAGTATGATGATCTTCATATATTATAATTAAAATTTAACTTATCCATCTACTTAAAAATTTAAAAACCCTATTACAAAATTAAAAAACCGTTCGTATTTAAATAATCTTTAGCAAATATACTATAATAAATGGGCTTTACACTCTCGCTAAAACCCTTTCCCAAATGGTATTTTTAAGGTTCTATGATTCGGTAAGTTGACCATTTTTTTTCAATTATTAGATGTACTCCTATCGAAAACCATTTTTCCATTAATAAAATTTGCGACCACTTTTATGGTTGGTATTTCTTTTGGTGGAACCGTCATAATGTTATGATCTAAAACTATAAAATCAGCTAATTTTCCTTTTTCAATAGAACCTTTTTCCTTTTCTTCAAAATTGGAATAAGCTGCCCAAATTGTCATTCCTTTTAACGTTTCTTCTCTTGACAATCCTTCCTTCATTCGAAATCCTTTTTCAGGATAATCCTTAAGGTCTTTTCTTGTAATCGCAGCATAAAAAGTAAGCATAGGGTTTACAGTTTCAATTGGGAAATCAGTTCCCAGCGCCACTAAACCAGATTTACTAAGCAAGGTTTTGTAGGAATACGAACCTTCCAAACGATCACTTCCGATCCTGTCTTTTACCCAGTACATATCACTGGTGGCGTGAGTAGGCTGAATAGATGGAATAATTTTTCTTGAAAAATAATTGAAATCTTTAGGGCTTAAAATTTGAGCATGCTCCACTCGCCATCTGGGGTCTCTTATATTTTTAAGAGATTCAGTATACACACGCAGCACGGTACTATTTGCAGAATCTCCTATTGCGTGAGTATTCATTTGATAACCGGCTTTAGCAATTATTTCTGCCAGTGAATCCAGTTCTTTTTCACCAGTAATCATGGTTCCATGATGCCCATCTTGATCGCTATAATGCTCACGCATTGCAGCTCCTCTTGAACCCAAAGACCCATCCGCCCATATTTTAACAGAACGAACATGCATTCGATCGGTTTTTACAATTCCTTTCGTTAAAAAATAATTTAAATCTTTTTTATCTTTAGTAATCATTGCATAAATACGCAATACCATATCACCTGTTTTTTGTAATGAATCCATCAAGGCAATGGTACTTCGATCCGTTCCAGCCTCGTCAACAGTAGTGAGTCCCAATGACAAACACTTATTTTCTGCGTCTTTTAAAGCTTTAATGTAAAAGTTTTTATCCTGTTTAGGATAGGTATTCCAGACCAACTGCATAGGAGTATCAATTAGAATACCGCTTGGTTCGCCTTCCATTAGCATTACTTTTCCTCCAGGGACCTTCGTTTTAGAATTGATGTTGGCTAAGTTGAGAGCTTTAGTATTGGCAATCATTGCGTGTCCATCGATTCTTTCCAAAGAAACTGGTAGATGGGGAAATAAGGAATCTAATTCTTTTTTGGTCGGGAATTTTTTAATTTCCCAATCGTTTTGATCCCAACCTCTTCCAATAAGGTAGGCTGTCTTATTTTTTTTTTGAAAATCTAAGACTCTTTTTAACACTTCTTGATAACTATTAGTACCCGTTAGATCTACTTGTTGTAATGAAGTACCCAAATACATTAAATGTGCATGGGCATCAATAATTCCAGGAATTATGGTTTGATGATTAGCATCATAAGTCTCTGAAAATTCATATTTTTTTTCTAAATCTTGAAGGCGTCCAACTTCTTCAACTTTTCCATCTTTAATAACAAAAGCTTCAGCTAGATCAAAATTTTCATTGACCGTATAAATGGTAGCATTTTTTACAAGCAAATCTACTTTCAACTTATTAGCGCAAGAAATAAAGAAGATAAGTGATGATAAATAAAGTATATTTTTCATTTTATAAATTTAAAAACTTCTTATATAATTAATCCAACCCGAATCATTATTTACCAGTCGAATTTATAGGAAGCCCCCAACATACCTTGTGCTCCTTGGACTTTATAATTCGCCCATTTTTGATAATTATTTCCCAATAAATTGGCCCCTTTAATTGATATCGTTAGCTTTTTGTTACATCGATACCCCAGCTGTAGATTCAAATCAAAATAACTGTCTAAGGTTAAAATTTCTGGATTTAAAGGGTTGATTGAAGAATTAATTAAATCAGAACGTTTTCCAACATAAAACAACGATACACTCCCATAAATATTTTCATTAAACGTAATATCAGCAATTATAGTAGTTTCAAACTTAGGTAGATTCCATGCTTTTAACTCCTTACTCATATCATAACTGTAAAAAGTTGAATTTAGTTCTATGTTGAAGATATCAGATAGATTAAAAGTTAATTCTCCAAAAAAGGATACCGTCCTAAGGTTGTCATACACAACCGCAAAAGAATTACCATATTCATAAGCCTCTAAACCAATAGCTTGACCTTTATAGTCGTTCAATATCAATAAAGGTTTATCATCTTCTTTTGCATAGGATACCTTTACATTAAAATTGACAGAATGGGTTAATTCTCCTTTCAGGCCTGCAAATCCGTTATACAATTCACTAGTTGGTTTAATCGATAAAGTCGGAGACAAATAGGGGTTATCTTCCTTAAAACTGTCATATGAGTTTTGTTTTAAACCTCCATCCAAACCAGCGTAAACAGCAAATTGTTCATTTGCAAATCGATAGAATCCTTTTATTTTTGGGTAGGCATAAAACGTAGACTTACTGTTTTTTATATCGGATGAAAAATATCCTGCTAATCCTACTGATATAAATAACTGTTCATAATTAAAATCATAGCTTGGTAAAACACCAACATTAAAAAACCCATAATCAATCCCCATAGCATTACTGTAATTTTTACTAAATTTTCCATTTAGAAAATTAATATCCATATCTATTTTTACAGGAATATCAAGTGTGTTTAAACTAAATTCTGGATAGGCTTTAAAATTGAACTCTGAGGAGGAATAACGATCTGTTGTAAATCCAAAACTAGCTGCTACCTTTTCCAAATAAGAATCATCCATTTGCAAGACACCTCCAACCTTTCCGTTGTAATAGATTTGCCTAGAGTCAATTGAATTAATGAGTTCGGGACTTGCAAAATCAAACAAATTATTCAAACCGTACCAATTATACAGTTGGTGTTTAAATTTTGCGTTTAAAGCATAATTCACCTCTTTTTGATTGCTGGTGTAATTAAGTTCGAGATGACTAGTGGAAAATTGATCATCCAAATAGATATTTTTAATTCCACCTTGTGAAGAACGATGTGTAAAAAAGAAGGATAAATTCTCAGAGTTTCCAGTCTTGAAATTACTAGAAATTTCTGCAATCATATTGGTATAATTTCCAATTCCAAAAAAAGCATAATTATCATAAAATGGCATAGGGATAATATTCTCTAAGTTAGTTGCCTTACCCTTTGCTGGATTAAAAGTAGAGGCTACAGGAACCGAAAAAATCGAGTAGGTAACTTCTCTTTTTGTGGTATTAGTAGCGTCAATTAGCAACGAGGTCTCCTTAATTTTTATAGCATCTGAAATTGAAGGGGTGTAGGGTTTTACTATGTTTACTACTTCGGTTTTCAAGGTATCAACCTCCTGTGCATAATGAGTTTTCATAGAAAACAAAAGCAGCAAAAAAAATACTGTTAAATTATTCAAGCTGACATTTTGAAAAGAATAGATTCGTGTTTTCAATTTAAATTTTTGATTTTAAATAAGATTTAAGTTAATTTTTTTCTTCTACGTGTATCGACTCGTTGGTTTTGGATTCCTCCGTTTTTATAAGTGTTAATTCGGCACTAGCTTCTTCAATAATTTCTGGGTATTCTTTAAAGTTTTTAATGATACTTTCTAGTATGTAGGTAGCTTGAAAAGCATCATTAAGTTGATAAAAGTTTTTCGCCATTAACAGCAATCCTTTAGCTCCAAAATATTTGAAACTCGAATACTCTTTTGCCAATAATTGAATGCTTGCATTTGAAGATTCATATTGTTGAGCCTGGTATTTAAAGAAGGCATCATAGTAACTCGCTTCTGCAGCTACTCTACCTGTTGCTGTTTTTAAAACTTCTGAATAAGCATCTTTAGCGAGTTCTTTATCTCCAGTTTTCATTGCTGATCGAGCTATCATAATCTGGGCATCATTTTTAATTGAATTTTCAATTTTATCATTCAATAACACTTTTTTAGCAAAAATAACTGCTTCGTCATATTGTTTAAGTTCAAAGCAAGCTTTCATTATATTGGATTGGGCAAAAATTATATTTTGAAGAAAATCAGCTTCTTTTTCAAGACGGATTAAATAAGACAAAGAGGATTGGTAATCTTTTTGTTCTAGGTATACCTGAGAAATTTTAGCCAAAGCTGGCTCCGTAAATTCATTTCGAGTACCATCTAGTACATATTCATAATGTAGAATCGCTTTTTCACTGTTTTGTTTGGCGCCATATAATTGTGCTAAATAAAAGTGTGTTTTGAGCGTATGTTCCCCTTCAGGAAATTTTAAAAGATACGCTTCAAAACGCTGAATTGCTTGGTCTGACTTATTTTCTAAATAGCTTATTTCAGCTGCTTTATAGGAAGCATTATCAATTTCTGAATATTCCACATTTACAAAATCAAGTCTACGAACCCAAGTTGCATATTCATTTACTCTTCCCTGCTCGATATAAATAATTTTAGCAGAAAAAACAGCTTGCATTGCTTCTTGAGAGGAAGGAAAATCATTAGCGACTCTTTTAAATAAAGTAATCGCTTCATTACTTTTCCCTGTGTTTTCTAAAATTAGCGCTTTTTTTAATAATGATTTTGAGACATAGCTACTATTAGGTAAGCTTCTGATGAGGGTATTGTAAGCAGATAAAGCATCTTTATAATTTTCTTGTGACACATAAGTATTCCCCAGTTCATATAATGCATCATCCCTATAAATAGACGTTGGGAATTTATTAAAAAACTCCTCCAGACCTTCCACTTTCAAAAAAACCTTATCCACAAATCCGTAGCTTATTGCTTTTTGAAAATGAATATAATCTTGATTCAATGCTCCAGCTTCAAGTGCTTTATTATAGTTTTCAATAGCTGGCCAATAAGCGCTTGAAACAAAATAGCAATCGCCCAATCGCACAAAAGCATCTCTTTTTTGAACTAAATTAACCGTTTCGTAGGAAACAAATTGATTGAATTGATTAATGGCCTCTAGATAGTATTTAAGTTTAAAATAGGTGTACCCTAAATTATAGTTGATGGTGTTAATTTCTGGAGTTTGGATAGCATTGGATGATTGCAGAAATTCTTTAAAGCCTATTAAAGATGTGTCAAAATTTAATAATTGATAATTACACTCCGACATCCAGTAGGTAGCTCTTATTTTAACTACTGCATCAATTGGTTCGTTTAGCGATTTTTGAAGTACTTGAAGAGCCGCTTTGTATTTTCCTTCATTGTACAGCTCTAGACCTCTAAAAAAAGTGACTTTTTGATAGGCTGACCTATTTTTAAATGAGGTGTTATTTTCCAATAACTCAATAGCAGATTGATAATTTTTTGAGGAGATATAAGAATCTAACAACAACTCTTTTATCTCGTTCGTTTGTTCATTTTTTGGATAGTTGTTGATAAACAATCCTAAAACATCAAAAACATTTTGATAACTATTCCCAATTTGATAGCTCAATTTAGCATAATTAAGAAAGGCATCTTCTTTCATTTTAGGGCTGAAATTCATCTCGGAAGCACTTTTAAATGCATTTAAAGCTTGTTGTTTTTGTTCTAATTTTAAATACGAGTTTGCTAAATGGTAAAACGCGTTCTGAGCTACAGCGTTGTTACCGTCAATAATCTTATTAAATTCATTGATGGCATTTTGATAATCTTGTTGTTTAAAATATACATATCCCAATTGGTAATAATCAACATTGTTCCATTTACCGTTTTTTCCTTTATAATTTTTTAAATAAAAGGTAGCTTCCTCATAACTTTCTAAATTAAAGTAACTTTCTCCTATTATTTTTGAAAGTTCACTCTTCTCGTAGGGTCTTGAAATTTTATAGGATTCCAGGCCTAGATCGATTGCTTTTTGAAAGTTCCCCAACTTAAAATTCATATCGGCCTGGTAATAGGATAGATTATCTGAATACCGTTCCTCGTTTTTTAGATCTTCAAAATAGTTGTTTGCTTCCTTATAATTATCGCTTTCGTAGGCTATGTATCCTAGATAGTATTTTGCTTGAGGGCCAAATTTTTTGGAATTCAATAATTTATTAAACGCTATTTTTGCCTCATCATATTGCTTATTCATGAAAAACGAGTAACCTTTATTGAAGCTTAAAGATTCTTCTTCGAGAATGGTCAAGCTGTTTTCATGAATCTTTCCATACCATTTTAATGCTTCGCTATATTTTTTATTTTTAAAGTAATAATTCGCTAAATTAAAATAGGCGTTTTTTTGATGGACACTCGCAGGATACTCCTTTAAAAATAGCTTAACTAGCTGATCTGCATTTTGTTGATTTAACTTAATCGCACTAACCGATCTATAATACGCGCTTTTACTTTTTATAGTTTCATTCTCTGTGACTCCTAAAATCTCTGAGAACAATTTCTGTGCTAACAAGTATTGATCGTTGGCATATAATTTATATGCCGTATTATAATCTGCTAGTTCATTGGTATATAGCGCGGTTTGTTGCGAAAAGATCTTAACACTTAACAAAATTATTGAAAGGCAAAAAAAATGTTTTTTAATCATAAATATTATTCTATTCTGCGTATAAAGATATTATTTAAACATGAAATAAAGTTGTATAATAAAAGGAAGAACAAAATAATTTATCAACGATTTATAAAAGTAAAACGGTTCCTTTATTATGGAAATTTCTTTGTTAAAAAATACTGATTCATATAGTTAATAACGGAACAAAATAGGAATAAGTATTTGATTAACTTCTTAAAATTGAACCAGTATAAACTTGTAAAATATTTTACTTATTTTAGTGCAACAAACGTCTTTTTAAATTATGATAATGAAATACATGCTCCTTTTTTGTTTTTTCATCTTTACTATTAACACCTATAGTCAAAGTAAAAAATTAAAAAACATCTACAGTGAAAATAATAAAATTGGTATCGGTACAAAATACCCAGATGCATTATTAACGGTGAAAGGAAATATACATACGCAAGAGGTGATGGTTGATTTAAACGGTGCCGTTACCCCAGATTATGTTTTTGAAACCTATTATACTTCTTTTTCCGGATTAAATCCAACCTATCGTTTTTTAAGTCTAAAGGAGATCGAAACTTTCATAAAAAAAAATCATCATTTACCAAAAATTCCATCTGCTAAAGAAATGGAGCGAAATGGCTTATCCTTAAAAGAAATGAATTTACTTTTGTTGGAGAAAATTGAAGAATTAACTCTTTTTACTATTGAACAACAAAAAGAAATAGACTTATTAAAACAACATCAAACGAAAAAACAATAATATCAATAACCAATCAAAAAACAACATGTCACAATCTGTTTTATCATTAAATAATGCCTCTATTTTTCAACGGGAAAATTTAATACTCTCTGATATAAATATCACCATTGATAAAGGAGAATTTGTCTATTTGATAGGAAAAACAGGTACTGGAAAAAGTAGTTTTATGAAAACGCTATACGGAGACCTCCCTTTATCTAAAGGAAATGGAGCTATCGTTGGCTACGATTTACTCACTCTTAAAGAAAAAGAAATTCCATTTTTGAGAAGAAAACTAGGCGTTGTTTTTCAGGATTTCAAATTATTGAACGACAGAACTGTTTACCTCAATTTAATCTTTGTTCTAAACGCTACTGGCTGGAGAGATCAAAAAAAAATGGAAGTCAGAATTAAAGAGGTTCTTGAAAAAGTAGGAATGTCTGAAAAAGCTTCAAAATTTCCTTTTCAGTTATCGGGTGGTGAACAACAGCGTGTAGCAATCGCTCGGGCTTTACTAAATAGCCCAGAATTAATTTTAGCTGATGAACCCACTGGGAATCTTGATCCACAAACCAGTGTAGAGGTCATGGAGGTACTTCAAGAAATTAACAAGCAAGGAAATACGATACTGATGGCAACCCATGACTATGCTTTGCTATTAAAGTATCCCTCAAAAACACTAAAATGCGATAACAAGCAAATCTTCGAAGTAGTTCAAAAAACTGTATAATTAACGATTATCGGGATGATAATATTTATTGTTAGGAAATCCTTCCCTTAAAACTAAATCACATTCTTTATCTAAACTTGGATTGATTTTTAAATGTATAGCTCCATTTTTATTCGGCTTTAAAACTGTATTTTCTCCAATTATAATCCTATTTTTTGCTTTTAAATTAAAAATAACGTCATCTGAAAACACTTGATTAGTAATAAGTACTTTTTTTGATAAAGCAGTTAACTTTAAATTCCATCTACTAAAACTTTGGTTTTCAATATAAGACGTTTCTGAATCTGTATACAAATCATAAATCATTTTTATCGCTCTCCCGGTATGCAAAGATCCAGCCCCATATTTGTTAACATAAGGCTTATTTGCTTTTATATAATCGATGTTAGTTGAAGTTAACTTTAGAATCGTCTCTATTTCATCCATTGGCAAACAAGGATTTAACGAAAGCATTAAACCAATCGTTCCTGAAACAAAAGGTGCGGTGGAAGAAGTCGCTTCTAATGTATATAACTCTTCTCGATTCAAGACAAATGAAGAGTATCTAAATAAATCTACTGAGGGAGCTAAAATATCAACCGCTGTATTTAATGTGGTAACAGAAACAGGCCATATATGATGTTTTTTTAAGGTATCATTGTCCTTAAAACCTACGGTTCTCCCTACATAATTTTTAATATTGGCAGCGTAAGGATTTCCTTTTTCACTCATCAAGAGATTCTCTTTAACTGAATTGAACCGATGCATTACAGAGGAGACCGAAATTACATTTTCGTACGAAGAGGGAAAATATAGGACTTCTCCTCTACTTTTTGACCAATCTTGATTTCCAGCAGCAGCTACTAGAATGGTGCCGTTTTCAAACATTTCATCAATTGCATTTTGTGCAGTTTGATAATAGGAGGTTAAGGCCCAACTACAATTAATTACTTTTACTCCCATCGCTGATAATTCTAGAAGTTGTTTTAAATTTTTTGCATCGTAATAATGGGTTGTATAAATACTGCAATCATAACAAATACCTGTGGTGCCATAGGCATTATTTCCCTGACCAGCAGCAATAGAGGCAACCCCCGATCCATGCCCTTTCGCTTTGGATGATTTTTTTATAACAGTCGTCTTTCCAGAAAAATCATTATCGGTGATTTCTACCTGTCCATCAGACAAACCAATAATTATATCTTTAGATCCAGTGGTATAATACCAAGCTTGTGGGGCTCCCACAAAATCATAATAATCTAAATTAATCGCTAAACCTTTATTAGTAGCAATTGTACTTGTTAAACCGTAATCATTAGGTTCGAATATTTTTTTGTCTGTTTCATGAATAATTTCTCCAAAATCAAAATTTTCTGAAGCATTGATTAATAAATCTTCCAATAACTGTTCATCGTTTACTACTACGAAAAAAGTTCTTTTGAGACTTGATTTTTTGGCATTTTTATAGGTTTTTTTGAATTCTGAAATTGTATAGTCCGCAAATATTTTTTTTAAATTTTCATTGTCTCCTCGATAGATTAATAAATCATTAAATCTATCAAATTTGGGTGCAAAAGAATCTGAAGTTGCTCTGATATAAAACCAGCTTTCATTTTGTGAATACATATTATTCAATACCCCAAACAATAAAAAAATAAAGACACGTAAATAGTTAGCACACATTTATAGGAATATTTTAACCAATATAGTTATTTTTCATTCTAAGATATAAAGACTTTATTATAAATTGTAAATTAGCCTTTGTAAATATGCTTTCAATTTTAATACCAACATATAACCATTCAATTGTAGCGCTAGTTAAAGGTGTTCACCAACAAGCTACAAAAGCTAAAATTCCTTTTGAAATTCTTGTCTTGGATGATTGTTCTACAGATTTAAAAATTAGTATTGACAACGAGCGAATCAATCAATTAGAATTTTGTGACTTACAAAAAAATCAAAAAAATATAGGCAGAACGGCAAGTAGAAATTTTTTAGCTTCAAAAGCATCCTATGAATTATTATTATTTTTAGATGCAGATGTGTTACCAAAGTATGATGATTTTATTGACAGGTTTGAATTGCATAAAATAAAAAACTCTAAAATTGTTTTTGGCGGAGTTTGTTATAAGTTAGAAAAACCAAGTAAAGAGCTTATATTAAGATGGAAATATGGCCATAAAAGAGAAACTAAAAGTGTGAAGGAGAGAAATAAAAACTCGTATTCTATTGTTTCTTCTAGCTTATTAATTGACAAAGAAGTGTTCTTTAAAAATAATACCTCTACCGTCAATACCTACGGTCTGGATATTTTATTTTCTGGAAATTTACAAAAGAACAGAGTTAAAGTCAAACATATAGACAATCCTGTATATCATTTAGGACTTGAAAAAAATAGTGCTTTTCTAAATAAATCGTTACAAGCCGTAAAATCAACTTATTTACTCGAAAAAAATAGTCAAATAGAAAAAGATATACGCCCCCTTCAAAAAAGTTATCAAAAATTAAAAAAATGGAAATTAATTACTTTGTTTAATGTAGTATTAAATCAATTTTATAAAGTTATAGAATCCAATCTTCTATCAAATCATCCTTCGATGGTTTTATTTGATTTATATCGACTCAACTATCTTATCGAATTAAAAAAAAATAAAAATTAAATGCCTAGGTTTTCTGTAATAATTCCAATTTATAATAAAGAAAAGGATATTGAAACTACGATCAAAAGTGTTTTAAATCAAACCTATGTTGATTATGAGGTCATTTTAGTCGACGATGGCTCAACTGATAATAGTTTGAATATAGTTAATGCTATAGAAGACGATCGTATCCAAATTTTCACAAAAAAAAACGAAGGCGTTTCTAAGACAAGAAATTATGGAATTACAAAGGCTAAAGCAGAGCACATAGCTTTCTTGGATGCCGATGATTATTGGTATCCAAATCATTTGGAGACCCTTAATCATTTAATTAAAAAATTCCCTGAGGAAGCTTGGTATGCAACTGCCTACGAAAAAAGATTTCATAGTACTTTCAGAAGTCCCATGAATTCTCCAATTTTAATGAGAGGAAAAGATTGGTCTGGAAAAATAGATAATTATTTTAAATATAGCCTCATAGATTCGCTAGCTTGGACCTCTGCTGTGTGTATGAAAAAAGATTTTTTATTAGCCCTCAACGGTTTTGATGTGTTGATAACACATGGGGCTGGTGAAGATTCTGACCTTTGGTTAAGAGCGGCTTTAAAATCACCATTAATATTTTCAAATAACATCACGGCGACTCATAATTTAGATGGTTCCAATAGGATTTCAAACACGCCAACACTAAAAAGAACCTATATGGATGTAGACAACTATGAAAATGACTCAAAAAATAATAGTTATCTCAAAAAATATTTAGATTTGAATCGTTATTCGTTTGCCATACAACATAAACTTTCTAATGATAACGATTCATTCAAAAACTATGTTGAGAAATTAGATATCAGAAATTTAAACTCAAAACAACGATTACTTTTAAGGTTGCCCACAATTTATTTGTCCCTATTATTGAATTTCAAAAATAAAATGGAACAACTTGGATGGCGGTTAAGCTCCTTTTAAGTTTTTTTAAAATCTTGATAATCTCTTATATAATCTTTTTCATCAAATTCTCCAGAAGACAACACTAAACAAACAGCACCAGCGGAAAAATCTTCTAATTCTCTCCAAATTCTAGTGGGTAATAACAGGCCCTTATTAGGTTTGTTTAATAAAAAAGATTTTTTTGAGATACCATTATCTACCGTTACCGTAAAACTTCCACTCAATGCAATTAAAAACTCTAATTGTTCTTTATGAGCATGTCCTCCTCGGTACGAATCGCTTGGTACATCAAACAAATAATAAACTCTCTTTATTGGGTATGGCAGACAGTCTTTTTCAATGACTGCTAAATTTCCACGAGCATCCGCGATTGTTGGTACATCAGTGAGTGTTATTTCTTCTAAATTACGATAATTCATTCTTTAAATAATTAGTCCATTGCGCTGCAATGTTTTCAATTTTTAGGTGTTCAATGCTTTTTTCAGCATTTTGTTTACAGTGAAGATACAACTCTTCTTCTAAAACAAAACGATTGTATGCCTGCGATAGTTTATGATGATTAAAATTTTCTACCAGCAAGCCATTATTTTCATGATTGATAATTTCATTTGGGCCACTTTCACAGTCAACTGAGATTACTGGAGTACTCGCAGACAGGGATTCGATAAGCACTCTTGGGAAGCCCTCATACCTACTGGTTAATGTTAAAAACTTAGCATTTTTTAAGTAGGGATACACATTGGGAGTAAATGGAAGTACCTCCACCAGTTCCATTAATTTCAACGCTTTAATTTTTTGTACTAACCAATGTTTATCAGGCCCGTCCCCTAAAATTTTTAATTTGATATTATGATCAGGCAATACCGAATTTTTATAAGCGTCCAATAACAAACTTAAATTTTTTACTGCCTCATCAATTCTACCTAGATATAAAATGTAGTTATCTTTAACAATCTGCTCACTACTTTTTTCAAATTCTGCAATGGGATTGTAAATAGCTAGCGCTTTATTGGTATGGTATCTTTTATTTATGGTGGCAGCAATTAATTTAGAAACACCCACAATTCCTTTACAAGAACGTATCATTTTACTCCTAACATACTTATTATCAGGAAAATATTGCGAAATATTAAAGCTTCTAACCACATATAATATGTTATTGCCTTTATAAAGAAAGTACAAATAAAATAATTCTTTCAGAGCAAATTGACGGCTTCGATTATCAATGATATAATCAAAATTTTCATTTTTTATAATGTTCCTGAATTTTACAAACCTAGAAAACCGACTAAAAATAGTTTCATTTTTTGGTTTGTTTAATCCAAGATTAATTAAATTTCCTGCATATGGATAATCGATGGCATCATTTAAAGTGACCAGAAAAACCTCAAATCCTTCGGAATGAAGAATTCTTGATAATAGCGCAGTAGACCGTTCTGCTCCTCCTTTGGATAATGAAATAGTAACAATACAAATTTTAATTTTTTTATCGTTTCTATTTTGGGTCATTAATTATTGTATTTTTAAACTCGATTTGATTCGTCAAATATACCATAAAAATGAAAATACTTTTAGTTGGAGAATACAGTAGGCTGCATAACTCGTTAAAAGAAGGGTTAATTGAATTGGGGCATCAGGTAACTATTATTGCAACAGGAGATCATTTTAAAAAGTATCCTGTCGATATAAAACTCAATAGAAAATTCAATAATGGTTTTGCTAAAAAAATAAAAGTCTTTATTTATAAATTAGTGAAAATTGATATCACTTCTGTTTCTATTAAAAATCAGTTTTTTAAACAACAAGATCAACTAAAGGGATTTGACATTGTTCATTTAATTAATGAAAGTCCAATCGGGGTAACCCCGAAACATGAAATAGCCTTTATATCTTTCTTAAAAAAAAACAATAAAAATATTTTTTTATTGTCTTGCGGTGCCGATTATGTGAGCGTAAAGTACTCTTATGATAAAAAACCAGTATATTCTATTTTGGAGCCTTATTTTAAAAATAAAACATCCCCGAAAAGTTTCGATTCCATTTTAAAATATTTAAAACCAGATTTTAAAACACTACATGATTTTGTGTATAGACATGTCAAAGGAGTTATAGCTTCAGATTTAGATTATCATCTGCCATTAAAAGACTACCCTAACTATTTAGGTTTGGTAGCCAATCCAATAAATACTGATTTATTAGAATTTAAAAAACTTCGCATCGATCAAAAAATAAAAATTTTTCATGGTATCAACAGGGCAAATTATTATAAGAAAGGGAGCGATTATTTTGAAGAAGCACTGGCTATAATAAAAACAAAGTATCCTGGTAAAGTCGAAATAATGGTGGTTGAAAATTTGCCTTATCAAGAGTATATTAAAACTTATAACGAAGCTCATATTGTTTTGGATCAAGTTTTAGCTTATGATCAAGGGTATAATGCCCTAGAAGCTATGGCTAAGGGAAAAGTAGTATTTACCGGTGCTGAAAAAGAGTTTTACCAGTACTACAGTTTGGATAAAATTGTCGCTATTAACGCGGTACCAAATGCTCAAAAGATTGCAGATGCACTAGAAGAATTAATATTAAATCCAAATCAAATAATAGCTATAGGTAAAAATGCCAGAGCATTTATAGAAAAAGAACATCACTATGTAAGATCTGCAGAAAAATATTTGGATAAGTGGAGGTCTACTTAAATAATATTAAATTTTTTTCTAATCGTTCCTTTTCTCCCTCCCAATCTCTAGAAATATGTTCTTTTAAAAGTTTTGCTGGTATTCCTCCTATTAAAATATTTTCTCCAAGAGTTGTATAATCTTTATTACATAACGTATTAGAAGCGATTGTACAATTGTTTGGGGTAACGGTTCCTTGCATGATCGTAACCCGATTACTGACAAAGTTGTATTTACCGAGTTTGATGGGTGCGTTCATAGGATACCGTTCGCCTGTTTCGGTATTAAACATAGTATGAAAATTGGTGTCGATTAATTGAGCTTCCGAGCCAATTCGAGCGTAATCTTCCAAAACAATTTTTTCTTTACATATTATTTTACCGTTGGAGGCCATGGAGGATAAATGTCCAAATTCACAAACCGCCTCTGATGCCACATACACAAAATAATCAATGCCAAATTGAACGTGCCCTTTAAATGTTAAAGTCCCGTCAAGAACCAATTGAGCTGTTTTTTTTGATTGTGAAACTAATTCATAGCGTTGTCCAAAACCTATCATCGCTTTTTTAATAGGAGCATCAATAGCTACCGTTCCTTTCAAACTAGATAATTTTACTTTTCCGTAAAAAAAGACAGGTAATTTTCTTGCGATTGCAAACGGAAACATTTTGTAGTTAAAATAATAGGTTTTTAACCAGTTAACAGACCAAAAGAATTTATTCTTTTTTCTAAAATTTCTATATATATTTTTTAAAAAATAAATCATTTCTTTCTTTTAAAAATTCCAGCTAAATAATCTTTGAGCCCTATTTTTTTATCTAATTCCTTATGTGAATACCAACAAGAAACTACTATTATAAACGACATTAAACTATATTTTAAAATAGAACTCGGTATAAACGTAATTGAAAAAGCCAAAAAACACATCATTACCGTAAAGGTAAATATTTTATAGAAACCTTTTTCAAAATAAAAATCATATCGGTAATACGTAATAATTCGTATCGCAATAAAATGAATAATATAATAGATAAAAAAACTGATTCCAATTCCTTCTAGACCACCGTAATGATATCCTACTATATTAATTAAAAGCAAAATAGCATTAAACCCTATGGCTGTTTTAATAAAAACTTTCGAGTCTCCTTTTGCAATGATTAAGTACCCCATGGACCAGGATACCGCCTTAAATATCATTCCTAAAATACCCCAACTAACCATCATCACGATGGGAGAAAACTCATCGGAATAAAGAATGGTAATAATTAAA
>SGZC01000013.1 GCA_004213605.1 Flavobacteriales bacterium | reverse complement strand
AGCGGGAGGTGATATGGATGATAATATGAAATTTCCTAAGAAAAAGAAGGAAGCTAAATCAGAAGTTATTAAACTTTTAAATGTAGTCATCAAGACAAATGAACGCTACAAGTCTAAAGAAGTGGTTAATATATTAATCGGCCATTCAAATGCCTTGATAAAATCGCATAGGACGGAAAACCAAGATTTTTTTAATTCCGGTTCTGAACATGAAGCTAATTATTGGATGGCATTGTTACGTCAGCTATTAGTAGCTGGGTTTCTAAGAAAAGATATTGAAACTTATGGTTTAATAAAAATTACGGAACAGGGATTGGCCTTTATAGCAAAACCAATCTCATTTATGATGACAGAGGACCATTCGTTTAAAGATGCAAATGATGGTACCATTATTACCAATCAAAAAGGAGGAGGGTTAGCTGCAGACGAAAAACTTTTTAAAATTTTAAAATCTCAACGAAAAAAAGTTGCTGATCAGTTGAATCTCCCTCCGTTTGTCATTTTTCAAGACCCCTCGCTTGAAGATATGGCTTTAAAGTATCCAATGTCTACAAATGAATTGGCAAACGTTCATGGTGTGGGAGAAGGAAAAGCAAAAAAATATGGCGAAACTTTTTTACGAATTATCAAGACCTATGTGGAAGAAAATGAGGTAATGCGTCCAGACGATTTTATAGTTAAATCAACTGGTTCCAACAGTGCACTTAAATTATACATTATAACGAATGTCGATAAAAAGCTCCCCTTAACGGATATTGCGGATGCGAAAAAAATGGAAATGAATGATTTGATAAAGGAAATGGAAGCCATCGTTAACAGTGGCACAAGACTAAATATTAATTATTGGATAGATGAAGTTTTAGATGAAGACCAACAAGAAGAAATTCATGAATATTTTTTGGAAGAAGCTGAAACACCAGATATAGATGTTGCTATGGAAGAATTTGATGGAGACTATGAAGAGGAAGAATTGCGATTGTATAGAATTAAGTTTTTTAGTGAAATAGCTAATTAAAACTTCAAATTCCTTTTATAAATACTCCATAAAAATTTTATGAAATAGATATTGAATATGTACATTTGCACCTCATTTTAAAAAAAAAGACATGGAAGAAGGTATTTATGTAAAGTTTGAAACTAGTAAAGGAGATATTTTAATAAATCTTACCTATAAATTAACTCCAGGCACTGTAGGAAATTTTGTTTCACTTGTAGAAGGGAATTTAGAAAATGACACAGTACCTCAAGGGACTCCTTATTATGACGGTTTAAAATTTCACAGAGTGATTCCAGACTTTATGATTCAAGGTGGTGATCCACTAGGTACAGGGGTAGGAGGACCAGGATATCAATTTGATGATGAATTTCATCCAGAATTAAAACATGATTCACCAGGAGTTCTCTCCATGGCTAACTCGGGACCTGGATCAAATGGTAGTCAATTTTTTATCACTCATATAGAAACCCCATGGCTCGACAATAAACATTCTGTTTTTGGAAATGTCGTTGAGGGAATGAACGTAGTAAATGCCATCGAACAAGATGATGTAATGAATAAAGTATCCATAATTAGGGTTGGTAACGAAGCTGAAAGTTGGAATTCTGTGGAAACATTTAGACAATTTACTGGTGCAAAGGCAGAACGTATTGCAGCAGCTAAAAAAATTCAAGATGAATTGTTAGGTAAAGTTTCTGAAGGTTTTGATGAGACATCCAGCGGGCTTCGATATAAAATCATTCAAAAAGGAGCTGGTTCTAAACCAAAAAAAGGCCAAAATGTGTCCGTTCATTATAAGGGAATGTTTATCGATGGTGGAGTTTTTGACGACTCCTATAAAAGAGGTAATCCAATTGAGTTTCCTGTTGGAATGGGGAATGTTATACCAGGATGGGATGAGGGAATCTTATTGTTAAATAAGGGTGATAAAGCTCGCTTTGTTATACCATCACAATTAGCCTATGGAGAGGCTGGTGCTGGTGGTGTAATACCTCCTAACGCTACTTTAATATTTGATGTAGAGTTAATGGATATTAAAGGATAATTTTATAATAAACAGTCTTTTTTAGGTTGTTTGTTATTTCCACTTGATATTACAACCTATACTTGGTTTTTGTATTTTTTTTTGTGATTTATTTTTTATTAAATGATCTAAAGCGGTTCTCAAATCTTTTCCTGTTACAGGTATTTTATTACCTGGTCTAGAATCGTCAAGTTGACCTCTATAAACCAATTCAAGATTGGTGTCGAATAAGAAAAAATCAGGGGTACAGGCTGCATCATAGGCTTTTGCAATCTTTTGTGTTTCATCGAATAAATAGGGAAAACAGAATTTATAATTTATAGCATTTAATTGCATTTTTTCTGGAGAATCGTCCGGATAGTTTATAATGTCATTACTGCTAATAGCAACAAAACCAACCCTTTTTTTCAAATATTCGTTTGCAATATGAACTAATTCATCAAGTACATGAATTACAAAAGGGCAGTGATTACAAATAAACATAACCAAGGTACCTTTTAGTCCCCTTACATCACTTAAGGAGACATGAGTCAAATCGATCGTACTTATTAAATTGAAATCAGGTGCCTTTGTACCCAAAGGAATCATATTAGATGGTGTCAATGACATATATTTCGTAATTTTATAAATTGATGACTAAAATTACAATAATTATATGAATAAATTAAGTTGGACAGATTTTGAAAAAATTGATATGAGAGTAGGTACTGTCATTCATGTTACGGATTTTCCTGAAGCAAAAAATCCTGCTTACAAACTATTGATAGACTTTGGTAAAACAATTGGCGTTAAAAAATCTTCAGCTCAAATTACTGCTTTATACAAAAAAGAAGATTTAATCAATAAACAAGTTATTGCTGTTGTTAATTTTCCTGTAAAACAAATCGCTAATTTCATGAGTGAATGTTTAGTCCTTGGTGCTGTATGTAAAAATGAAGTAACTCTTATTCATCCCAACCTAGTTACCGAAAATGGCCTTAGGATTTCTTAGTATCGAGAGTTTTATTTTTTTTAAAATAAACTGGAATTAAAAATGGCGTACAAGATAGCATCTGCTGTTATACATTTTACGTAGTTTTTTTTGAAAATTAATAAATAAGCATTAATTTTGCACTCCTTTTGGCAACAAACAAGAAAAAGAGGTAAAAACTATATCAAAAAATAAACCCTTCTGTGTCGAAGTTGCGTTGTTTCTTGTAAAACACAGAATACAAAACTAAATTTTTGGTTTAAAAACTAGAAATAAAATTATTAGCAGATGGCTAAAAAAGAAATCAAAGAAGAAGTACAGGATCTAGCAGTTGCAGAAGCAACAGTGGAGACTCAAGAACAACCTGTAAAAGAAGATCCAAAAAAAGAAATTTCACTGAAAGAAAAAGATCCTGAAGCATTTTTAAAGGATTTTAACTGGCATAACTACCAGGAAGGAATAGACCCTATCGATGACGGTAAACTGGAAGAATTTGAAAAACTAGTAGCAGATAATTTTGTCGATACGTTAGATGACGAGGTGGTAGATGGTGAAGTTGTATTTATTACAGATCGTGATGCTATTATAGATATCAATGCTAAATCTGAGGGGGTTATTTCGTTAAATGAATTCCGATACAATCCAGATTTAAAAGTTGGTGATAAAGTGGAGGTTTTGATTGATGTGCGTGAAGATAGTACTGGTCAATTAATCTTATCACATCGAAAAGCTAGAACCATTAAAGCTTGGGAACGTGTAAACAAGGCTCATGATGAGGGAACTATTGTTAATGGTTTTGTTAAATGCCGTACTAAAGGGGGAATGATTGTAGATGTATTTGGAATTGAAGCCTTTTTACCAGGTTCTCAAATTGATGTAAAACCAATCCGTGATTATGATGTATATGTAGACAAAACAATGGAGTTTAAAGTCGTGAAAATAAATCATGAATTTAAAAATGTGGTGGTTTCACATAAAGCACTTATTGAGGCTGATATTGAAGAACAGAAAAAAGAAATAATTGGTCAACTAGAAAAAGGACAAGTATTAGAAGGGGTAGTAAAAAACATCACTTCTTACGGTGTATTTGTTGATTTAGGTGGAGTAGACGGTTTGGTTCATATTACAGATCTTTCTTGGTCTAGAATTAATCATCCAAATGAAATAGTTGAATTGGATCAAAAACTAAATGTAGTTATCCTTGATTTTGACGAAAATAAATCTCGTATTCAATTAGGTCTAAAACAATTGAGCAAACATCCATGGGATTCACTTGGTGATGAAGTAAAGGTTGGCGATAAAGTAAAAGGTAAAGTAGTTGTAATTGCTGATTATGGCGCTTTTATCGAAGTAGCAGATGGTGTTGAGGGATTGATTCACGTAAGTGAAATGTCCTGGTCAACTCATTTAAGGAGTGCTCAAGATTTTGTGACAGTTGGTGATGAAGTTGAAGCGGTAATTCTAACTCTAGATCGTGAGACTCGAAAAATGTCTTTAGGAATTAAACAAATCACTCCTGATCCATGGACTGATATAACCAAAAAATACCCAGTAGGTTCAAGTCATAAAGGAATTGTTCGCAATTTCACAAACTTTGGAGTATTTGTTGAAATGGAAGAAGGCATTGATGGCTTGATCTACATAAGCGATTTATCATGGACCAAAAAGGTAAAACATCCAAGTGAATTTACTACGATTGGAGATCAATTAGATGTGGTAGTATTAGAGCTTGATGTTGAAGGACGTAAATTAAGTCTTGGGCATAAACAAACTACAGAAAATCCTTGGGATAAATTCCAAGATGAATTTGCTGTAGGCTCAAAGCATACAGCTTCAATTGCTGAAATAGTAGATAAAGGTGCTACAATTAACTTTAATGATGAAATAGTTGCTTTTGTTCCGTTTAGACACTTAGAGAAAGAAGATGGTTCTAAACTCCAAAAAGGAGAAGAAGCCCAATTTGAAATTATTGAATTCAATAAAGATTTCAAAAAAGTTGTGGCGTCTCATATGACTATTCATAAAGAAGAGGAAGCTAAAATTGTAAAAAAAGCTGCTAAAAAGCAAGCAAAAGCTGCAGAAGAAGCTAAGCCAACCCTAGGAGATGCGAATGGAAAATTACAAGCTCTTAAGGATAAAATGGATGGTAAAAAATAACTAACTTACCTATTAAATTTAAAGCCTCACTTTTTTAAGTGAGGCTTTTTTTTTTAACAAAACAAATAAAGAAAAAAAATAGTATTTTTGTATCCTGAACAATAGTTTAGAATCTACCTATGAGTCAAAAAGTGTTACTCAATGCTAAAGAAGTAAATATTGCGCTTCATCGCTTGGCTTGTCAATTAATCGAAAATCACGATACTTTTTCAGAAACTGTTTTAATTGGAATTCAACCAAGGGGAGTATTCCTGGCAGAAAGAATAAAATTACTTTTAGAGACTACCTATAAAGTTAAAAATATCGAATTAGGATATCTAGACATCACTTTTTACAGGGATGATTTTAGAAGAAACGACAAACCTATTGAAGCCAGTACAACAAAAATTGATTTTATAATTGAAGATAAAAAAGTAGTATTTGTTGATGATGTTCTTTATACAGGTAGAAGTATCAGAGCTGCACTAACTGCGATACAATCTTTTGGTAGACCATTAGAAATTGAATTACTAACATTTATTGATCGTCGTTTTAGTAGACATTTACCGATCCAGCCTGATTATAGAGGCAGACAAGTGGATGCGATTAATCATGAAAAAGTAAAAGTTTGTTGGGAAGAGAATGAAGGTTTAGATGCCGTTTATTTAATTAAAAATTAAAAAGGAGTATGAGTGAATTAAGTGTAAAGCACTTATTAGGAATTAAGTATATCAATGAAAATGATATTAATTTAATCTTTAAAACTGCAGATCATTTTAAAGAAGTAATTAACAGGTCCATAAAAAAAGTACCTTCGTTAAGAGATATTACCATTGCTAATCTTTTCTTTGAAAATAGCACCAGGACCAGATTGTCATTTGAATTAGCTGAAAAGCGACTATCTGCAGATGTTGTTAATTTTTCTGCTTCTTCTTCATCCGTAAAAAAAGGAGAGACACTTATTGATACCGTAAACAATATACTTTCCATGAAAGTAGATATGGTTGTGATGAGACATTCAAACCCTGGAGCAGGTATTTTTTTATCTAAGCATATTAATGCAAGTATTATTAATGCAGGAGATGGAGCACACGAACACCCTACACAAGCTTTATTGGATTGTTATTCCATTAGAGAACAATTTGGTGAAGTAGCTGGAAAAAACATTTTGATCGTTGGAGATATATTGCACTCAAGGGTAGCCCTTTCGAATATATTTGCTCTCAAAAAACTAGGAGCGAATGTAAAAGTTTGTGGACCAAAAACATTAATACCTAAATATATCTCCTCGCTAGGAGTAACAGTAGAATTAAATTTAAAAAAAGCTTTAGAATGGTGTGATGTAGCGAATATGTTACGGGTTCAAAATGAAAGAATGGATATTAATTATTTTCCTACCACTAGAGAATATACCCAGCAATTTGGGTTGAATAAAAAGATTCTAGATTCCTTAGACAAAGAAATTATAGTAATGCATCCAGGCCCTATTAATAGAGGAGTTGAAATTACTAGCGATGTTGCCGATAGCAGTCAAGCAATCATTTTAAATCAAGTTGAAAATGGTGTAGCTATTCGGATGGCAGTTTTATATTTATTAGCCTCAAAACTCCAGAGAAATGAAGATTGAACATAGTGAAAATTTCGTGATTGTAAAAAAAGATACCAATCAATTAGAAAATTTTATTATTTCTCTAGAAACTAAAATTAATAATCAGCTAAGGGATAAAAATATGATTATTGATTTACTAGACTTCAGTGAACTTACCTCAGACCTTTTAAAGTTATTTTTAAAATTAATAGTTATTTGTCAAAAATCAAACAATTCATTTGTTATAGTTAATAATCATATTAATTTGAATGAAGTTTCTGACGAAATGATGGTAGTGCCAACAATTCAAGAAGCAAAAGATATTGTTGAAATGGAAATTATAGAGCGTGAATTAGGGATGTAAACACATGATATGGAATTAACAATACTTGGTTGTTACTCTGCAACTCCTAGACCGAAAAGTCGTCCAACTTCTCAAGTACTGTCGATAAAAAATCATTTATTTTTGATTGATTGCGGCGAGGGTACTCAGGTTCAACTTAGAAATTGTAAAATAAAATTTTCAAGAATTAAGCATATTTTTATTTCTCATCTACATGGGGATCACTATTTTGGCTTGATAGGTTTGATTTCTACTTTTTTATTGTTAGGAAGAGAGACTGAATTGCATATTTATGGACCAAAAGGAATAAAAGAAGTGCTTATGCTTCAGCTAAAGCTTGGGAAATCTTGGATTAATTTTCCTTTAACTTTTCATGAATTAGAAAGTAAAGATTCTGAAATTATTTTTGAAGATGCAAAGGTACAAGTACAGACGGTCCCTTTAAAACACCGAATATATACGAATGGTTTTTTATTTAAAGAAAAAATAGGAGATCGAAAGGTAGATATAGAATCCGTATTAAGAAACAATATTGATATCAGCTACTGCCAAAAAATTAAAAAAGGCTCCGATGTTATTAACGAAAATGGAATTTCGATATCTAATAAACAAATATCATTTGACCCTGATCCGCCAAAGTCTTACGCTTTTTGTTCAGATACACAATTCTATCCAGCGTGTATACCTATGATTAAAAACACTACCGTTTTGTACCATGAATCGTCTTTTTTAGACGAACATGAGCATTTATGTGCTGCAACTAGACATAGTACCGCCAAACAAGCTGCCGAAATTGCAAAACAAGCAAATGTGAAAAAATTAATTTTAGGTCATTATTCGACTAGGTATCCAAATATTGAAAATTTTAAAACGGAGGCAAAACAAATTTTTGAAAATGTAGAATTAGCAAAAGATGGTATCGTGTTTAAAATTTAATTTAAAACTTATTTTTCTTAATATTTAAAACTCGTAACTTGCATAAAAAGTAAAATTATGCGTGATAATTTGCACGATTATCGAAAAAGTTACACAAGAGGAGCTTTAACCAAAGATAAGGTGGATTCGAATCCATTACAGCAGTTTAGAAAATGGTTTTATGAAGCAAAAGATTCAGCTAGTGTTGAAGAAGTAAATGCGATGACTTTGTCAACTACTGGACTTGATGGATTTTCAAAAGGCCGGGTCGTATTATTAAAAAAATACGATGAATACGGTTTTTATTTTTATACCAATTATTTAAGCGAAAAAGGAAAATCCATAGCACAAAACAATAAGGTTTCCTTGTCATTTTTTTGGCCGAGTCTAGAACGACAAATTATCATTAAAGGGATCGCATCGAAGACCTCAGAAGATGATTCTAAAAACTATTTTAATAGCAGACCAAAAGGTAGTCAATTAGGAGCTTTAGTATCTAATCAAAGCGAGGTTATTGAAAATCGAAAAGTAATTGAAAATAAATTAAAATTACTAGAAAATCAGTATTCCGAAAAAGAAATAAAAAAACCAGCAAGTTGGGGAGGTTATATAGTGTCACCTGTTTCAATAGAGTTTTGGCAGGGAAGACCCAATAGGTTGCATGATAGAATAAGGTATACGTTGCAACATATAGATTGGGTTATTGAACGACTATCTCCATAACATCAATCTTTAGTAATAACAAATGATAAATTGTTGGTAGCATTTTAAAAGAGTAAATGAAAAATTTATATTTAATTCGACATGCAAAATCATCTTGGAAACTTCTCTTGGATGATCATAAACGCCCTTTAAAAAAAAGAGGGATTTCTGATGCAGTCCTAGTTTCTGAACACCTTAAAAATCTGGTTCCCAAACCAGACGTTTTACTAACAAGCGATGCCAAACGAGCGAGCTCTACAGCAACATATTTTAAAAAAGCTTTTGATATTAACACTGATTTTTTTTTAATAAATAAGTCACTGTATGATTTTCAGGGAAAAGATGTTTTAAATGTCATTAAAGGATTAAATAATTTTTTTGATATCGTGCTTATAGTTGGTCATAATCATGCATTAACTTCAGTAGCAAATATACTTGGGGATATCGCTATTAACGACCTGCCAACTTGTGGTTTTGTGAATATTGAATTCGCAACCGATAATTGGAGATTTGCTAATTATGGACAAACCAAAAACATTGTATTTCCAAGAGATTTACGACCTAAAAATCAACGCTATGTTAATTAAAAAATACGCGGCGATAGATATCGGTTCCAATGCCATTCGATTGCTTATTACGAGTGCTATTGAGGAGCGAAATAAAGAAACTAAGTTCAAAAAAACATCGTTAATTAGAGTTCCTATTAGGCTAGGAGCAGATGTTTTTACACTAGGTTTTGTTTCTACAGACAATTACAATCGAATGCTCGAATCAATGAAGGCTTTTAAGTTATTAATGAATGTTCATAATGTTTCTAACTATAAAGCTTGTGCAACTTCTGCAATGCGAGAAGCAAAAAACGGGAAGGAAATTACCAAAAGCATAAAAAAGAAAACAGGAATTGATATTGAAATTATAGATGGAAATGAAGAGGCTGAAATTATAGCCTTAACAAATTTAAAAAGCTATTTAGTTCATGACAAAACTTTTCTTTACGTGGACGTAGGTGGTGGAAGTACAGAATTAACTATTTTTTCAAAGGGTAAATCAATTCTTTCAAAATCTTTTAAAATTGGCACTGTACGTTTAATCAATGATTTAGTGTCTGATCGTATTTGGAATCAAATGAAACTTTGGGTGAAAGCGCACACTAAAAAATACCAGGAGATCACCCTTTTAGGAACAGGAGGAAATATAAATAGCACTTATAAATTTAGCGGTACTAAACCTGGCAAACCTTTAAGTGCTCGTTATTTAAAAGAATATTTTAATACTGTAAAATCATTTTCATTTGAAGAACGAATTTCTAAACTAGGTATGAATTCAGATCGAGCAGATGTGATTTTACCGGCTCTCAAAGTATACCTATCCGCAATGAAATGGAGTGGTGCTAAAGAAGTGTACGTGCCTAAAATTGGATTGTCAGATGGAATCATAAGAAGTCTGCACAAAGATGAATACTTATAGGTTATCCGTGTATGGTCTCATTACTTCCAAGATTTTTCATAATTTCAGCTTCAAATATTAAAAGATTTTGCCATTTTTCATCGACAATTTTTCGATCTCCGTATTTTCTAGCAAAATTTAAAAATAGCGTATAATGCCCTGCTTCGCTTTCCATCAAACTTCTAAAGAAAAGAGCCAACTCTTTGTCTTTTAAATTTTCAGATAATAGCTTAAATCGTTCGCAACTTCTGGCTTCAATTAGAGCTGCATATAAGAGACGATGTATTAATTGCGTGGTTCTACTTCCTCCTTTTGGAAAGAAAGATAATAATTCAATAACGTAATGATCTTTGCGGTCTCTTCCCAGTGTCCATCCTCTATCAATTATAATTTTATGTACTAATTCAAAATGACACATTTCTTCTTTTGCAAGACTGGGCATTTCTTTAACTAACTCCGTATATTCAGGAAACGATACCATTAAAGAGATGGCTGTAGATGCGGCTTTAATTTCGCAAAATGCATGATCAGTTAAAATCTCTTGTATGTTTTTTTCTGCTATATTGACCCATCTTGGATCTGTCGGCAATTTTAGTCCTAACATTTTTAAGGTATTATAATTCTAATCCTAATTCTTTTCTTAGCGAATCTAATAAAGGATTTTTTTTTATTAATTTTTCATATTTTTCAATAGGAGTATAGGCATATTTTTTTTCTGCTGTTTCGTTTACAGTTATCACTAAGTTAATATCATAATTTTGAAGTTTATCTTTGATAAATGAGAGAATATCATGTCGCACTCTTTCCACTTCAGTTTTTATCGTATGGTTTGGGTAAACTAAGTTAATTGAAGTACCTTCAAGAAGTGGTTTTGACATTGTTAAGTGAGACAATAAATTATATTTACCTTCTCCATCTATTTTTTTGGTAAATTCACTCCAAGCTGATTGAAACTCTTTTTCTGTAAATGAATTATTAGGTTTTTCTAATTCATCTGGCTTATTATCATTTATTATTTTTAGAAGTTCCTTTTTCTTTTTTATACTGGCTATAGAAAAAGCAGATTTTTTATTAGATCGATCGATCGATAACTCAATTTTAGTTTTTTCCTCTTTAATTTGTTTAGTAATGGTTTGATCTATTTTTGTTTCTTTGTTTATGGCAGCTGGAGTTGTTTTTTTAGAAACTAGGACCTCTTCATTTTTTTGATCTTTGGTAGTAACAGTATTTTTTTTAAAGTACGCGGGAGGAATAATGCTTAAACTATTTATTCTATGGTTGTTGGATTTATTTTTTTTTTTTTTGTGATTTCGGAATTAAAAGTAATGGATGCCATTTGCATTAAGCATAATTCCACCAGCAATCGTTGATTTCTACTTGTTTTATATTTCAAGTCACAGTTATTGGCTTGATCGATACAAGTTACTAAAAAAGTGGGCGAGGTTTTTCTAGATTGTTCTAAATACATATTTTTTACTTGCTCACCAACTTCTAGTAGTTGAATGGTTTCAGGAGTTTTAGAAACAAGTAAGTCTCTGAAATGTGAGGCCAAGCCCATTATGAAATGATGACCATCAAATCCTCTAGATAAGATAGTATTGAAAAGAATTAATAAATCTGGAATTTTGTTTTCTATCAATAAGTCTGTTATTTCAAAGTAATAGGAATAATCAAGGACATTTAAATTTTCAGTGACGGCTTCTCTTGTTAATTTTTTTCCAGAAAAACTGACCACTCGATCAAAGATTGACAAGGCATCACGCAGAGCTCCATCTGCCTTTTGTGCAATAATATGTAAAGCATCATCTGCAGCTTCGACCCCTTCGGATTTAGCAACATTTGCTAAATGATTTTTAGTGTCTTTTACATTAATTCTTCTAAAATCAAAAATTTGACACCTTGAAAGTATAGTAGGAATGATTTTATGTTTTTCAGTGGTAGCTAAGATAAAAATGGCATGATTTGGAGGTTCTTCTAGTGTTTTTAGAAAAGCGTTAAAAGCAGCAGAAGAGAGCATATGAACTTCATCTATGATATATACTTTATAGTTACCAACCTGCGGGGGGATTCGTACTTGATCAATTAAATTTCTGATATCATCAACTGTATTATTTGAAGCGGCATCTAGTTCAAAAATATTAAAAGCAAAATCTTCATTCTCGTTTTCGGAACCATCCTGATTAATTTTTTTTGCAAGAATACGGGCACAAGTTGTTTTACCTACTCCACGCGGCCCTGTAAACAACAATGCTTGTGCGAGATGGTTTTTTTCTATAGCGCTTTCTAAAGTGTTTGTAATAGCTTCTTGTCCAACAACATCTTTAAAATGAGTGGGTCTATACTTTCTAGCAGATACAATAAAATGTTCCATAAATTAGCTTCAAACAAATATAAATATAGTCTTTTGTGTAAGGTAATAAAGTGATTCAATTTTTTCTGTTTTTATTAACAAATAACGTAATTTAATTTACATTTGTCAGGCAGACCGTCTCATCGTCTTAATTTTATAATTAAGGAGGAAAGTCCGGACACCATAGGGGAGCATAGCGGCTAACAGCCGTCAATACGTATTCGTATGAGGACTAGTGCAGCAGAAAGGATGTACAGGTAATGCTGTAGTGAAATCAGGTAAACTCTATGCGGTGCAATGCCATGTAAACTTGCAATTGAGGGTTCCCGCCCAATGTAGGAGGGTAGGCAGATAAAAAAAATTGGCAACAATTTTTTTAGATAAATGATGAGAATTAGCTTTTGCTATTACAGAATCCGGCTTATAGGTCTGCTTTTTTATTTTTCAAAAAAACTAAATACGGAACCACCGTATCGGCGGGCATCAGTAAAATGAGGGTTTTTTGATAAGTCGGTATGTTTTGAATGTTCAATAATTAACAATCCCTCTTCAAGAAGTAAATCACGTTTAAAAACAGTGTTAATAATTAACATAAAAGCATCCATATTTAAATTATAGGGGGGATCAGCAAAAATGACGGAAGATTTAGTAACAGTACTTCCTAAATATTTCAATACATCTGATTTTATAGTTTTTATTGAAAAGTTTAATTCCTCGGAAACACTGTTAATGTATTTTACACATCCATAGTAGGAATCGATAGCAGTAATATCTTTAGTTCCTCTTGACCCAAACTCATAACTTATATTTCCAGTTCCTGCATAAAGATCCAACAATGATATTTTATCGAAATTAAACCGATGTATCAAGATGTTAAAAAGTGCTTCTTTTGCAAAATCAGTAGTTGGTCTAACGGGTAATTTTTTTGGCGCAACTAATCTTTTTCCCTTGTATTTTCCAGAAATAATTCTCAATGAAACTGCTTTAAAAGAATGTTATGGTGTGATTTCCCGGCAGCTGGTTTATCAAATGTTACTTTAGAACAAAAAAAGGAAACATTACGAACATATTTAAACAAAATAGAATAATTTGGGTCTTCCTTTTCAATAGTTCCAGATACAAATAAATCTATGGTCTCTGGATTCATTTTTAGTTGTTCTAAGCAAAACAATATGTAGTATACAAAATCTTCTGGAGTGATAAATTCAAATGAATTACACATCAAAAGCTTCCCATTTTTAACGACTGCTAAATCAAAAGTATTCGAAAAAATATTTAAATATATTTTTGGTAGCCTAAAGACTTTTTCACTTTTAAGAACTTGCTCCAACAATAGTGTAGTCGAATGGTAATAATTGAAATCGCCAAATTTTTCAAATAAAAAATTATTGATATTTACAAATGGTACATAAACAACAGTGAGGTCATGATTTTCGACAGTATCATGAGCGATGTAATCATTTTTCAAAATTTTAGCGTTAAACTTTAAATAGTCACTGGATTTTGATGGATCAAAAAGATGAGTAGGTGTTAATGTATATAATCTCGTGTGATAAATAATATTTATTTGAGAAAACAAAGAATCAAAAATAACATTGTTGTTTAATTCGGATTGTAATTCGAGAAGTAATTCTTCTGGACTGACAGTTTGATCAAATTTTTTCTCTAAAAAAACAACAGTTTTATTAGTGGTGTTACTAGTCACTAAAAAAGAAAGTCCGGACAAGGTTAATTGAACGGACAATTTATGGTGATTTTGTGGAGGTATTTTATTTTTTTGGTGTGTCATATAATTTTGGCCAATTACCACCGGTATCAATATCGTTCATGGTACCAACTCTAACAGTAGGTCCATTGATTCCGTCTACTGAAACTAATTGCTCTTCTTGATAGATTAGGTCAGTATCTTGATCACTAAGTATTAATCTTTTCGCTACACTTGCTTCAAATACGGAATAGAAGACGTCATTTTTTTCAAATTTTCCAGCTTGGAGTTGAAATTTGGCACCTTCAGTCATTTTTTTGTTATCAACATCAGGTATATACATCATGGTTTTATATCGATCTGAATCGCCAAATAAAGAATCTTTAACAGAAGCAAAGCGCAGGGTGTCAACAATAATTTCTTCTATGTAATACCCACCTTTTTGGGCGTCTAGACCAAACGCTCTGTTCTTTTCTACATCTGCATAACTCGTATCACGACGTTGTATGATTGCAAACTTTGCGGTATCGATAAACTGAACTAGACTATCGAAATCTCCCGAAAATTTACCCTCTATTTCTTGATGAGCTAGTTCGGATATTCGAATATCTTTTAAATTTTTTATCACTTTTGCGTATCGTACCTGTTTTATTTTATTAAATTCTACAGGTCCTATAATAGATTTGTAAAGGCTGTATCCCAAGAATACAATTATCACCCAAAGAAATACAGATATTGTTGGATTATATTTCAAGGGAACATATTTTTCCATCAGATACACAAGTCCAACACAAAATAAAATGCCGAGTATAATGTTTAAAATCATAGTTGATGTATGAGGTTTATTTTTTTAAAAATGGTTCAACGCAAATCTACAATTTTTTTTTAACCGTAAAAGTAATTTCTGAAAAAAACATAACTATATTTAAGGCCTTATAGATTCAAAGAAATAATGAATAGTTCCAACTTTTATTTAGATTTACTAAAAGACTTTTCTCATAACCCCACTGTTATGCAAGATAGAGCATTAAATCTAATTTCTAATTTTTTAATCAATCAGAATTATAATGAATTATTCCTGTTAAAGGGTTTTGCAGGAACTGGAAAAACTTCAATTGTTGGAACTTTGGTTAAAAATAGTTGGAAAATTAAAAAAAATTTAATTTTACTTGCACCTACGGGTCGTGCCGCTAAAGTGATTGGTAATTACGCCGGAAAAGAAGCATTTACCATTCACAAAAAAATTTACTATCCTAAATCAAAAAGTGGTGGAGGTATTTCTTTTTCACTTCAAAAAAACAAACATAAAAACACTGTTTTTATAGTCGATGAATCTTCGATGATTCCAGATGCAAATCCAGATTCGATGTTATTTGAAACAGGATCACTCTTGAGTGATTTAATTCAATATGTTTACAGCGGACATCGTTGTCAACTAATTTTAATAGGAGATACTGCGCAACTTCCACCAATTAAATTAGATATAAGTCCTGCACTCGACAAATCTAGATTAGAAAGTCACTATGGAAAAACAGTTATAGCGATCGAATTGAATGAAGTAGTTCGCCAAGAAAAAGAAAGTGGAATTTTATGGAATGCGTCCAATATAAGAGAAAATTTAAAGGATCAATTTTATGACACATTCAAGCTTGAAAAAGAAAACTTTACTGATATAATAAGGCCCTACGACGGTCAAGAATTAATGAGTGCTCTCGAAGATAGTTATCTAAACTCCAATAATGAAGAAAGTGTTGTTATTGTAAGGTCTAATAAAAGAGCATTTTTATACAATCAGAATATACGAAGTAGAATATTATTTAAAGAAGAAGAATTGTCTGTTGGAGACCATCTTATGGTGGTTAAAAATAATTATTTTTGGATTGATACGAACAGTGTTGCAGGGTTTATTGCCAACGGTGATATTATAGAAATATTAGAAATCCATAGTATTAAAGAATTATATGGATTTAAATTTGCTAACGTCAACGTCCAAATGGTTGATTATCCAATAATGTCTGCTTTTGAAACCGTATTAATTTTAAATACCTTATCATCTGACACAGCTTCTTTGTCTTTTGAGGACTCTAATAAATTATATCAAGAGGTACTAAAGGATTACGCACATGAAACTTCCAAATACAAAAAATTTTTATCGGTTAAAAAAAACATCTACTTTAACGCTCTACAAGTAAAATTCTCGTATGCGATTACTTGTCACAAATCACAAGGAGGTCAGTGGGATACTGTTTTTGTCGAACAACCTTATTTACCCAATGGGATGGATAAAGATTATTTAAGATGGCTTTACACTGCAATTACTAGAGCTAAGAAAAAATTATATTTAATAGGATTTAAAGATGATTTTTTTAGCAGCTAATTAATTTTTTACCCTATTGTATTGCTTCTTTGTTTTTTTTAATCTTTGGTGTAAAAAATCATTAGACACAATTTATTTTTTTATAATTAGTTTATAAAAACCAAAAAAAATCTCTATTCACAGTAATAATCTTTATATTTTTGAATTAAATTTAATGAGATTTTCTAAAATGAAGAAAATAGCAATGATTCCAGCACGCTACGCTGCTACCAGGTTTCCAGGTAAATTAATGCAAGATTTAGGAGGTAAATCTGTTATAGTACGAACTTACGAGTCTATAAAAGCAACACAGCTTTTTGATGAAGTATACGTAGTGACGGATAGTGAAATTATATTTGAAGAAATAAAAGCACATGGCGGTATAGCAATCATGAGTAAAAAAGAACATGAATGTGGTAGTGATCGAATTGCTGAAGCCATAGAATTTATGGAGGTTGATATTGTTGTCAATGTTCAGGGAGATGAGCCTTTTACAACAAAGGAAGATTTAGAGAAGGTTTTAAATATATTTAATGATAAAGATGCAAACAATGTTGACTTAGCAACATTGATGACGAAAATGACTGATTGGAATGAAGTGAATGATCCAAATTTTGTTAAGGTGATTGTCGATAAAAATAAGTATGCTTTGTACTTTTCGAGATCACCCATTCCATATCCAAGAGACCGTTCAATTCCGATGGAATATTATGAACATAAAGGAATTTATGCTTTTAGGAAAAAAGCACTAATGGATTTTTATCATTTACCCATGCGAAATCTAGAAGCCTCCGAAAAAATTGAATGCCTTCGATATCTAGAATATGGAAAAAAAATTAAATTAGCTATTTCCTCTACAAAAAATGCGGTAGAAATTGATACTCCAGAAGATTTGCTCAAAGCAAACAAACTACTAAATAAAAATAATTAGCAACTACCAATCTCATGGCTGTAAATAATGAATATAGAAACTTTCCAATGGTACCAAGAGTTGTTTTTGGTAAAGGAAGTTTTAACCAATTAACATCGATATTAGATTTAAAACGAAAAAAACAAGCGCCATTTATTTTTATCGTAGATGATGTTTTTAATCATTCGGGATCTTTAGTCGATAAATTAGAATTAAAGTATAATGATAAATTAATTTTTGCTTCCGCTAAAGAAGAGCCTAAAACATCCCAAGTAGATGCCTTAGTTAAAGAAATAGGATCGGAATTTAGCCATCTTCCCTCAGGAATAGTTGGAATAGGAGGTGGATCTATCATGGATTTAGCAAAAGCATTATCACTAATGCTCACTAACGAAGGGAGCGCGGCAGATTATCAAGGGTGGGATTTAATAAAAACAAAATCTATCTATCACGTGGGGATCCCAACAATTTCTGGAACTGGAGCGGAAGTATCAAGAACTTGTGTATTATCGGGACCAGTTCGAAAATTAGGCATTAATAGTGACTATACCACTTTTGACCAAGTTGTATTAGATCCATTATTATTGAAAGGAGTGACAAAAAATCAATGGTTTTATACAGGTATGGACTGTTTTATTCATTGTGTAGAATCTTTAGAAGGTACCTTTTTAAATGACTTTAGCCAAAGTTATGGTGAAAAAGCCTATGAATTATGTTTAGAAGTTTATCTAGAAGACAATGATTTATCAGATGAGGAAAAGAATGGTAAACTGATGATGGCTTCTTGGCATGGAGGAATGAGTATTGCATATTCACAAGTAGGAGTGGCCCATGCGATGAGTTATGGATTGGGTTTTGTGCTAGGAACGAAACATGGTATCGGAAATTGTATTGTTTTTAATTATTTAGAGGATTATTATCCAGAGGGAGTTGCAATTTTTAAAAAAATGGTTAAAAAACATGGAATTGATATTCCAAGTGGTATTTGTTCCAATCTAACGGAAGAACAGATGGAAACTATGATTAATGTTGCGTTAAGTTTAGAGCCATTATGGGAAAATGCTTTAGGAAAAGAGTGGAAAAATATGATGACTCGTGAAAAAGTAAGGGCTATGTACTTAAAAATGTAATCATAGGTAAACAATACTACCACTTAAGTGCTTGATTTCTTAATACTGAGCATTAAATTTATTAGATAAAATGACCGTTTATAAATTCATATTATTCCATATTCTTGGTTGGAAAATCATTGGAGATTTTAATGAGCACTATCTAAAAAAAGTGGTCATTATTGTTGCTCCACATACCAGTTGGAATGATTTCATTATTGCTATTCTATCGAGAAAAGTGCTTGGTGTTATGGTAAACTTCGTAGGTAAAAAAGAGTTATTTGTTTGGCCTTTTGGTTATTACTTTAGATGGGTTGGTGGAGCACCGCTCGATAGATCAAAAAACCAAAATACAGTGGAAGCCATAGCCTCTATTTTTAATTCTAAAAAGGAGTTTAGATTAGGAATGTCTCCGGAAGGAACTCGAAAAAAAGTTCAAAAATGGCGAACAGGTTTTTACTATATAGCCCTGAAAGCTAATGTACCTATTATTCCAACCTCTATGGATTATAAAACCAAAACAATTACTATTGGCAAATCTTTTGATCCTACGGGCGATATTGAAGCAGATTTAAAAATATTAAAAAAATTTTTTGTGGGTAGTGTGGGTAAGGTTAAAAAATACACTTAAAACTATTTTAATTTCCACAAAATTTTAAGATTCATCCATTGTGTGATACACATTTTGAACGTCATCATCGTTGTCTAATTTTTCTAATAATTTATCTACATCAGCTGTCTGCTCTTTAGTAAGTTTTTTAGTTACTTGAGGTATACGTTCAAATCCAGAAGATAATATTTCAAACTCTTTTTCCTCTAATACTTTTTGAATACTTCCAAAACTTTCAAAAGGTGCATAAATTAAAATACCGTCTTCATCTTCAAATACTTCTTCTACACCATAGTCTATTAGTTCTAATTCTAATGCTTCTAAATCTACTTTTGTTGGGTTAATTCTAAAGTTACACGTATGATCAAACATAAAAACTACAGAACCAGAAGTCCCCATATTACCATTACACTTACTAAAACAAGCCCTTACATTAGCTACTGTTCTGGTGTTATTGTCTGTAGCTGTTTCTACTAATATTGCAATTCCGTGAGGAGCATAACCTTCAAACAATACTTCTTTAAAATCTCCTTGACCTTTCTCAGTGGCTTTTTTTATCGCTCTTTCTACATTATCCTTTGGCATATTAACCGCTTTCGCGTTCTGAATAACTGCTCGTAATCGAGAGTTGGCGTCTGGATTTGGCCCACCTTCCTTTACAGCCATCACAATATCTTTTCCAATACGTGTAAAGGCTTTGGACATTGCTGACCATCGTTTCATTTTTCTAGCCTTTCGAAACTCAAAAGCTCTTCCCATAGTTTGTGTTTTTAAGTTCTACAAAAATATAAAAATGAAGGAAACGAACAAGTGAAGTGAGATGCTTCTTTTTAATTATCTTTTAGGGATTCAACAGCCTCATGCAATACACAATCATCAATAATTTCTTTTAGAGTTATTTGATAGTTTTTTGGAAGTTGATTTTGTTTTGGGAGTAGAGCGAGATAGCTGTCTTTATTAGAGGTGTAGACTTTTTTGAATATAACTTTTTTTAATTCAAGTTTGTTGGTTATTTCATAAAACAATTCGGAATGATGGATTAAATCGTTGCTAGAAAGATGAAATATTCCTTCTAAATTTTTATTGATTATATAATGAATTTGTTGTGCTATTTTATTAGCGGTAGTAGCACTAATCACCAAATTTGGAAAAATCTCAAACTCTGCTTTATGTTTAGAGGCTTCTTTTAATTGAATTATTTTGGGAGAATTAATGCCTAAAACCATCGGTAATCGAACTATTGCATATTTACAAGAAGGAAGTTTACCAATAGCTTTTTCTTGCTTTATTTTAAATTTTCCAACTTCAGAATTAGAAGAAAGGATATCCTCTTCATAACTAGGAAATTTTCCTTTAGCATCGAACACACGATCACTTGAAAGATATATGATTTTACAATCGAGTGTTTCATTAACATAATCTACTATTATTCGGTGGACGCTAAGTTGATCATTAAAATCTCCTTTTAAGCTAGAGATGACAAAATTTGGCTTTAGAGTAGTTAATAACGAACCAATATCATCATTTTTCATATCAAAATGAAACATGATTGTATTATTTTCAAATTCTAAATTTGGCGAATTAAAGGTTCCATAAACATCAAAATAAGGAAGTAGTTCCTTATATAGTTTATTACCTATAAAACCACTAGCTCCTAATATTAAAATTCTATTTCCCAAATATGTTTATGACATTAAATCCCTTTATAAAAAGGTAACTTAACTATTGTTGCTGGCATTAATTTTTTACGAATTTGAATATAAATTTTTGTACCAATAGATTTTAAATCATTTGGAACATATCCCATTCCTATTCCCTTACTTAAAGATGGGGCCATCGTACCACTCGTTACTTCACCAATTTTAGTTCCTTGGTTATCTACAATAGCATACCCTTGACGAGGAATTCCTCTTTCATCCAAAACGAATGCCACTAGTCGTCGTTGAGTTCCGTGTTCTTTTTGTCTTAATAAATTTTCAGAATTAGTAAATTTTTTACTGAATTTAGTAATCCAACCTAAACCTGCTTCGATGGGCGAAGTCGAATCGTTTATATCGTTACCATATAAACAATAGCCCATTTCTAGTCTTAAAGTGTCTCTGGCTGCCAATCCAATTGGTTTGATGCCAAAATTACTTCCTGCTTTAATAACCTCTTCCCAAATCTGTTTTGCATCATTGTTTTTACAATAAATTTCAAATCCACCACTGCCAGTATATCCAGTTGCGCTTATAATAATGTTCTCGATACCTGCAAAATCAGCAATTTGAAAATGATAAAATTTAATAGCACTAAGATCAATTGAAGTAAGAGATTGCATGGCTTGAACTGCTTTTGGTCCTTGAATCGCCAATAGGGAATAATCTTCCGAAATATTTTTAAGTTCCGCACCGATCTCGTTTTGGCTATTAATCCAATCCCAGTCTTTTTGGATATTGGATGCGTTGACTACCAAGAGCCATTTTTCATTGTTTATTCGGTAAACGATTAAATCGTCAACAATACCACCTGTGGCGTTTGGAAAACAACTATATTGTGCCTGATTGTCAAGTAATTTCGAGGCATCATTACTAGTGACTTTCTGAATTAATTCAAGTGCATTTGGGCCTAAAACTAAAAATTCTCCCATATGTGATACATCGAAGACTCCGATATTTTCACGAACAGTTTTGTGCTCAAGGTTTACACCTTCGTACGAAACAGGCATGTTGTACCCTGCAAATGGGACCATTTTTGCCCCAAGATCTTTGTGTATATTTGATAATGTTATTTCTTTTATCATATTTTATTTCCAGTTAAAACAGGATTTATTAGTAATTATTTCCAAAATTTTAAATTCCACAAATATATTATTTTGTTTGGTATTGAAGGTAGGGGGTACTTAAAAATAAAACACTTAATTTTAGTATATTAGTACCTTAGTTAAGGTATTTGTTTTCATAGCAGCTACAATCATGAAAAAATATTATTTTTTATTTATTTATAGTCTTCCATTATTTGTTTATGTTTCTTTAATAAGCACTGGTTGGAAAACCTTATTACCAGTTTTAATTTACTTTGGTTTGGTTCCATTGATCGAACTTTTTTTTCAGCCAGACCCAAGTAATATTGATAAAAGTCTTGAATCTAAAATGAAAGAGGACACTTTTTATGATTGGATTATTTTATTAATAATTCCCTTACATCTCTTTTTATTAATAAAATTTTTATTTGTAATTGATACTACGGTAGTTGGGTCCATAGAATTTTATGGTAGAATGTCAAGTATAGGAATAATGTTAGGAGTAAGTGGAATTAACCTTGGTCATGAATTAGGACATCGAAATAATAAAGGACTGCAATATCTTGGCGAACTATTATTATTAACTTCTTTAAATACCCATTTTTTACCTTATCACAATGCAGGACATCATTTAAATGTGGCTACTCCAAAGGATGCAGCAACGGCGAGAAAAAATGAGCTCCTATTTCTATTTTGGTTTCGGTCTCATTTTGGAAGTTATATCGAGGCATGGAAACTAGAAAATAAACGAATGCACATTCGCAATAAATTTATTTTTTCTCTTGAAAACAGAATGGTTATTTATACAATTTTGAATGCTTTTTTAGTTTCGACTATATTTTTTCTTTTTGGTATTAAAGTTCTTTTATCCTTTATAATAGTAGCTATTATTGGGATAGTACTTTTGGAAACCGTTAATTATATTGAACATTACGGTCTCTTAAGAAAAAAAAACGAAAACGGCAGATATGAAAAAGTTAAACACTACCATTCCTGGAATTCAGATCATATTATTGGTAGAAGTATGATGTTTAATTTGTCTCGTCATGCAGATCATCATTATAATGGCAGTAAAAAATATCAACTGCTAAAATCGATAGAATCTAGCCCACAAATGCCAACGGGTTACCCTGGGATGATGTTGATTGCGCTACTACAACCA
>SGZC01000012.1 GCA_004213605.1 Flavobacteriales bacterium | reverse complement strand
AAGACTACGCTGACCACCTGGGTAACCTGTATGTCTTATGTATGATTTATCTTCCCATTTATTTCCTGACAAGGTAATTTTTTCGGCATTGGTAATGATAACATTATCACCACAATCAACATGAGGGGTAAAATTAGGTTTGTGCTTTCCGCGTAATAATATTGCTACTTCACTCGCAAGGCGACCTAAAGCTTGACCTTCAGCATCAACAAGCAACCATTCTTTAGTAACGGTAGTCTTGTTAGCTGAAATTGTTTTATAACTTAGTGTATCCACTTTTAATTTTTTTGCTACTTGCATTCACCTACAAGCAGTGTTAAACATTCCTTCTTTTGGATAAATCGGGGTGCAAATGTAATATTATTTTATTGAATTACAAACAGTCGCATTTTTTTATTTTTATAATATTTATATCAAATTAACTGATATCAGACATAAAGAATGTTGATTGCTAAGGGACATATTAAATAAATCTAATTTTTACAACCGTAATAATAATTAATGCTTTAATTGATTTCACCCGTAAACGTGAATAATTTTTTAATGAGCCTCCAGCCAATTGTCGCCTATCCCTAGATCTACATCTAAGTTTACAGATAGCTTAAAGGCATTTTCCATTTCAAATTTTATAAGTGATTTAAGTTTTTCTAATTCAGGTTTAAAAACATCAAAAACCAATTCATCGTGAACTTGAAGTAACATTTTACTTTTATAATTTCCTTTATTTAGTTTCTGTTGAATACGAATCATTGCAATTTTAATAATATCTGCAGCACTACCTTGTATGGGGGCGTTAATAGCGTTCCGTTCGGCAGCACCTCGAACAATTGCATTTGATGCATTGATAGCATTTAAATACCTACGTCTATTCAAAACAGTTTGAACGTACCCATTTTCACGAGCAAAATCGACTTGTTTACTCATAAAACTTTTAAGTTTTGGATACGTTGCGTAATAGGTTTCAATCAACTCTTTAGCTTCTGAACGAGACAAATCTGTTTGATTACTTAATCCAAATGCCGACACTCCGTAAATAATTCCAAAATTTACTGTTTTCGCATTACTTCTTTGTTCTTTACTTACTTCGTTTAAGTCAACATTAAATACGCTAGCTGCCGTAGAGGCGTGAATATCTTCACCCTTGGCGAAGGCCTCAATCATATTGTTCTCCTCACTTAAGGCTGCTATAATTCTTAATTCTATTTGAGAATAATCTGCTGCAAGTAACACATAATCTTTATTTTTTGGAATAAAAGCTTTTCTAACTTGTCTTCCTCTTTCTGTTCGAATGGGGATGTTTTGTAGATTAGGATTATTACTGCTCAATCTTCCCGTTGCTGCAACTGTCTGCATGTAATCGGTATGGACTCTTCCTGTTGTTGGTTCGACTTGTATGGGTAAGGTATCTATGTAAGTGCTTTTTAGTTTAGCGAGTCCACGATATTTAAGAATATAGTTTACAATTTCATGCTCTTTTGCTAAGTAAGAAAGAACATCTTCAGCGGTAGAGTATTGTCCTGTTTTTGTTTTTTTTGGTTTATCAACCAATTTCATTTTTTCAAAAAGAACAATTCCTAATTGTTTTGGGGAAGCAATATTAAATTCCTCATCTGCTAATTCATAAATTTTTGAAACCAATTGAGCGATATCTTTATCTAAATCTTTTGCCAATTCGTTTAAAAAAGGGACATCCAAATTAATCCCCTCTAATTCCATTTCTGCTAAAACACGTAGTAAAGGAATTTCAATTTCGTCAAATAGTTTTTGTGTATTTGCTTCCTTTAATTCTTTTTCAAAATGTTTTTTTAATTGAAGCGTAATATCTGCATCTTCAACAGCGTATTCCGTTATTTTTTCCAAGGATATATCTCGCATAGAAAGTTGATTTTTTCCTTTTTTTCCTATGAGTTCAACGATCGAAATTGGCGAATAATTTAAATAGGTTTCAGCTAGCACCTCCATATTGTGTCTCATATCTGGATTAATTAGATAATGAGCAAGCATGGTGTCAAATAGTTTTCCTTGAACAGATATGTTGTATTTTGATAATACTTTAATATCATATTTTAAATTCTGTCCAATTTTCTGAATCGATTCGCCTTCAAAGAAAGGTCTAAGTATTTCTATTAATTCTTGTGCCTCGCTCCGATTTTCAGGAAAAGAAAGATAAAACCCTTTTCCTACTTCCCAAGAAAACGCGATACCAACTAATTCTGCTGTGATTGGATTCAGCCCCGTAGTTTCAGTATCAAAACATACCGATTTTTGTTTCAATAAATTTTGAATAAATAATTTTGTTCCCATACCCGGTTGAACAGCTTGATAAAAATGCTCGGTATTGGCTATGTTTTTTCTATTAGTGCCAAGTGAGTTTTCCGTGGGTTCTCCGTCACCTCCAAAAAGAGAAAATTGTCCGTGACCCGCCGAAGATGGCTCACTTTTTTTTATTGGAGTTTTCACCTCCTTAGTAATCTGTTCATTTGCTGTTGAAACTGTTTGAGTGAATGTTTTGGTGAAATTGTCTATTAATCGTCTAAACTCCAACTCTTGAAAAAGAGCTGTTACAGCTTTCATATTTGGTGGAGACATTTCGAAGTTTTGTTCATGAAACTCAACAGGGACGTCCAACATAATAGTAGCTAATTGCTTGGAGAGAACTCCTAAGCTTTTGTTTCCCTCGATTTTTTCTTTCATTTTACCCTTAAGTTCCTGGGTGTTTTCTAATAGCCCCTCCATGCTTCCGTATGCAGCAAGAAATTTTTTAGCGGTTTTATCTCCAACACCTGGTAATCCTGGAATATTATCACTGGCATCTCCTACCATGCCTAAATAATCGATAACCTGCTCTGGGCGTTCAATATCAAATTTTTTCTGTACCTCAGGAATCCCCCAAGTTTCATAGCCGCCCCCAAACATTGGGCGATACATAAATATGTTATCAGAAACTAATTGTGCGAAATCTTTATCAGGAGTTACCATAAAGGTTTTAAAACCTTCTTTTTCTGCCTTTTTAGCGAGTGTTCCAATGACATCATCAGCTTCAAAGCCCTCCTTTACCATAATCGGAATATGCATGGCTTTTAAAATGTCATAGATATAGGGGACGGCAACTTTAATAGCGTCTGGAGTTTCGTCCCTATTAGCTTTATATGCTGGATAAGCTTCAACTCTAGCTTTACTTCCTCCTTTATCAAAACAAACCGCTAAATGATCAGGACGTTCTCTTTTAATAACATCTAAAAGGGAATTCATAAAACCCATAATAGCAGAGGTGTCAAGACCTTTCGAATTGATTCTTGGGTTTTTAATAAAGGCATAGTAACCTCTAAAAATTAAGGCAAAAGCATCAACTAGAAATAGGCGTTTTTGATCAGACATACTTGGTTATTTAATTTTATAAAGCTACTAAACTTATTCATTCAATTAAAAATAACTCTAATTATTTATAAACGAATTTTGTATCTTTTTGGCATAAAAATTTTACAATGCAAAAATCTCTTTTTTTTATTATTTCTCTGCTATTTTTTAGTTGTACAAGGGAATCTAAAATACTTTCAATTATAGATGGAAAAAAACTAATTAACTATGTAAATCCGTTCATTGGTTCTGGTGGTCACGGCCATACCTATCCTGGAGCAACCATGCCGTTTGGAATGATGCAACTAAGTCCGGATACTCGTCTTGAAGGTTGGGACGGTTGCAGTGGCTATCACTACAGTGATGCGTATATTTATGGGTTTTCACACACGCACCTCAGTGGTACAGGCGTAAGTGATTATGGAGATATTTTATTAATGCCAACCGATACGATAAATTTTCATAACGGCGCAGATGGTAAAAAAGGATACCGTGCTCATTTTTCGCATGAAAATGAAAAAGCCTCTCCAGGATATTACAAGGTAAAGTTAGACAGTACCCATATAGAAGTGGAATTAACGGTTTCGAAACGAAGTGGAATTCATCAATATCAATTCCCCAGTGCTGAAAATCAAATCGTAATTTTAGATTTAATGCATCGTGATAAGGTATTGGATGCAAAAATTGATAAAATTTCAACTACTGAAATTCAAGGGTTTCGCTTTTCTGATGCTTGGGCTAAAGATCAACGATTGTATTTTTATTTAAAAACGTCCCATCCATTTATCGATCAGGTACAATCACCTTCTGCTCAGGGAAGTTCGGGTGCAAGAAAATCAGCGTTAACTTTTATCAATCCAAACAACGAACCTGTCATTATTAAAATTGGAATCTCAGCGGTTGATGAAGCTGGAGCACGTCAAAACTTAGAAACGGAAATAGGTTCGCTAACATTTGATGAAGTAAAAAAGAAAGCAGAAGTTACTTGGGAAAAACAATTAGAAAAAATTGTAATAGAAAGTTCGAACTTAGATCACCAAACGAATTTTTATACCGCTATGTATCATACCATGATCGCTCCAAATTTATATCAAGATGTAGATGGTCGATACCGTGGTATGGATTTAAAAATTCATCAAACAAATGAGTTTGATTATTATACGGTGTTTTCTCTTTGGGATACTTACAGAGCAACGCATCCTCTATACACGATCATCGAGCAGGACAAAACCAATGATTTTATCAACACTTTTTTAGCAAAGTATGACGAGGGAGGGATTATGCCTATTTGGGACTTATCTGCAAACTACACCGATTGTATGATCGGTTATCATGCGGTTCCTGTAATTGCCGATGCTTTTTTGAAAGGAATACGAGGGTATGATACCGAAAAAGCTTTTGAGGCCATGAAGCATAGTGCCTTTCAAGACAAGCTAGGGCTTAAGTCTTATAAAAAGATTGGTTTTATTCCGATGGAAGAAGAAAGTGAATCGGTTTCTAAAACATTAGAATACGCCTATGACGATTGGACGATTGCTCAAATGGCAAAAGCCATGGGTAAAGAAGATGACTATCGTTTGTTTTCCAGAAGGGCACAGCATTATAAAAATATTTTTGATCCCGAAACTAATTTTATGAGAGGAAGATTCCGGAACACTTGGTTTTCTCCCTTCGATCCATTCGAGGTGAACTTTAATTATACCGAGGCGAACGCATGGCAATATAGCCTTTACGTGCCTCAAGATATTTCTGGCCTAATGAACCTGATGGGAGGTAAAAAGAAGCTTGAAAATCACCTAGATGCGATGTTTTCTGCTCAACTTGAAACATCAGGACGAGATCAGCCAGATATTACGGGATTGATTGGACAATATGCGCATGGAAATGAACCAAGTCATCATATGGCATATCTTTATAATTATGTAAACCAACCCGCTAAAACTCAAGAAAAAGTTCATCAAATACTAACAGAACTTTATAAAAACGAACCCGATGGTGTTTCAGGAAATGAAGATTGCGGTCAAATGAGTGCCTGGTATGTTTTAAGTTCAATGGGTTTTTATCCGGTAACTCCAGGATCAAATGAGTATATTGTTGGGACGCCACTTTTTAAGAAAACCACCATCAATCTTGAGAATGGGAAGCAATTTACAATACACGCAGAAAATATTTCAGCAACTCATATTTATATAGAAAAAGCATTTTTAAATGATGTAGAACTTAATAGAACTTATTTAAAACACGATGAAATTATGAGGGGAGGTCACCTAACTTTTCATATGAGTAATACTCCTTCCGAATGGGGGACTAATGAAGGACAAGAGCCAATAACTACAATCAAAGAATATCCTATTACACCAGCCCCCTTTATTTCTGGAGGCGATATAGCATTCAAAAATAAAACGATGGTATCTTTAGCTAATTCAATGAAAGAGGCAATTATTTTTTACAGTGTAGATTCTGAAAATTTTAAGGAGTATTCTTCACCTATTCAGATTACAGAGGCGAGAAGTTTTAAAACTTACGCAACGTATAATGGAATTAATAGCGATACCATTAAAACTGATTTTTATAAAATAAATCCGAACAGGACTATAAAATTAGAAACCAAATATGCTAATCAATACAACGCCGGAGGGAATGATGCCCTTATAGATGGTATTCGAGGATCTTCAGATTTTAAAACAGGATCTTGGCAAGGCTATCAAAATAAAGATCTAATAGCAACCGTCGATTTAGGAAGTTTGCAATCTTTTGATACTGTAGAAGTAAGTTTTTTAGAAGATCAACGAAGTTGGATATTTTACCCAACAGAAGTTGAATGTTACGTAGCCATCAATAAAACATTTCGTAAAATTTCACCTACTTATAAAATCGACTCTCAACGTGCTTCTTCAGAGACTAAAATTAAAACGTTACAGTTTAACCTAGAGAATATTGCTTCTAGATATATAAAAATCATAGCTAAAAATTTAGGGGATTTACCGGCATGGCACCTTGGAGCACCTTATCAAGGTAAAGCATGGATTTTTGTAGATGAAATTGCGATCAAGTAAATAAAATATAAAGTAAAAAAACATCAATTTTTATTGTAAAAATCTGATAAGTGATTCTTACATGTTTTATTTTCATAAATAGAAACACTAAAATACTCGTGAATTGAATAATAACCAGTTTCACCTTTTTTATTTATAGCGATGTAGCCTACCTGAAAATTCTCAAAATTTGAGTTTTTAACAACAATTCTTCGTATCGCTTCTTCACAAGCTTTTTGGGGGCTATTACCTTGCCTCATTAACTCCACAATTAAAAAACTACCGACAGTTTTTAATACTTCTTCTCCCATGCCAGTGGCAGTAGCACCACCAATTTCGTTGTCTATAAATAGGCCAGAACCGATGACTGGAGAATCTCCAACTCGACCTGCCATTTTATAAGCCAAACCACTTGTCGTGCAACCTCCAGAAATATCTCCATTTTTGTCAATTGCCAACATTCCTATCGTGTCGTGATTTTCAATATTTATAACGGGTTGATAATTAGCACTTTTTTTCCATTCTTCCCAAGCTACTTTAGATGCTTGAGTCAATAAATTAGTTTTTTTATAGCCAGAAGAAACAGCAAATTCTTCAGCTCCCTTTCCAGCTAGCATGACATGAGGCGTGTTTTCCATAACTTTTCTTGCTACTGAAATTGCATGAACGATATTTTGCATGTAAACGACCGCACCATAATCTCCATTTTTATCCATGATACAAGCATCTAGGGTTACGTTACCATCACGATCAGGTCGGCCGCCATAACCAACAGATTGATTTTTTGCGTCAGCTTCCTCAATCATACAGCCCTGTTCTACGGCATCTAAAGATGAATACCCTTCTTCTAATAATTCTCCTGCTTTTAGAGTAGCATTTGGAGTATTCCAGGTTGAAATTACTATTGGGAAATTTTTAGCAACTCCACTAAATAAACGCTCCGATTGCCTATGCTCTTTTGAGTTTTTAGCAATTAAATTGGACCCAACGGCAACACCAATACCAGTTAGCGATGCTCTTTTTAAAAATTTTCTTCTTTTCATATTTGCTGGCTTAGATTTTAAAAGTAATCATTTTATTAAAAACAAGTTAAATTAAGCGAAACTTCACAAATGTTATATGAAACCTACTATATTTAAAAAAAATTATAGGTTCAATGCGCTGGTTTATTTTTATCTTAATTTACACTCTGATTGATTTGTATGCTTTACAGGCAATCAGGACACTCACAAAAAATTTTTGGATTACAGGAATCTATATATTGATCTCTCTGGTAGTGATCATTTCATTGTATTTTTTATTGAATTCAAACAGTTCGACTCATTTTTCTCAACCCCCCATAAGCTATTTGTTTGGATTGTTTTTAGCATTATTTATCCCAAAATTACTTATAATTATATTCATGTTTGGAGAAGATATGATAAGACTTTTAACGGGATTTTATTTTAAAATTTCTGCAAGTGAGCAAAATTTTCACATTCCTTCTAGAAGAAAATTTATTAGCACCCTAGCTTTAGGAATTGCAGCAATTCCTTTTTCCACTTTATTATATGGTATGATTAAAGGGAAATATAACTTTAAAGTGTTAAAATATGAATTGGAGTTTACTGATTTACCGGATGCTTTTGATGGTTTTACCATGACACAAATAAGCGATATTCATAGCGGTAGTTTCGACAACAAAAACAAAATTAATTATGCGATCGATTTAATAAATAAACAAAAGAGTGATGTCATATTTTTCACTGGAGATTTAGTAAATAATGTTGCTGATGAAATGGATAGTTGGAAAGAATTGTTTTCTGGTTTGAGAGCAAAAGAAGGTGTTTTTTCTGTATTAGGGAATCATGATTATGGTGATTATGTTTCCTGGAGTAGCAATGCGGAAAAATTACAAAACCTTAATAAACTTAAAAAAATTCAGTCCGAAATGGGATGGAATTTATTGTTAAATGAAAATTTTTTAATTAAAAGAAAAAATCAAAAGATTGCAATTATTGGAGTTGAAAATTGGGGTGAAAATGGGTTCAAACAAGCCGGAGATCTAGATGCAGCTTGCAGGAATATTAATAATAATGATTTTAAAATTTTACTAAGTCATGACCCTACCTATTGGAAAGCTAAAGTTAAAAGTGACGAGCGATATTTCCATTTAACGTTAAGTGGTCATACGCATGGAATGCAATTTGGTATCGAAATACCAGGTTGGATAAAATGGAGTCCTGTCAAGTATAGGTACGAGAACTGGGCTGGTATTTACGAAGAAAAAGGGAGGTACTTAAATGTTAATCGTGGATTTGGATTTTTAGGCTACCCAGGAAGAGTTGGAATATGGCCAGAAATTACCGTAATAAAGCTCAAAAAAAAGGCTCCTCATGTATAATCTATTGAAAACACTATATTTGCAAAACAGTTTTTTACCAATACTAAAAAATTATGTCAAAATTTGGAGAATTAATTGAAACGCAGGTTCCTGTCTTGTTTGATTTTTATACAGACTGGGACGAAGCATCCAAAGAGATGCATCCGGTACTACGAGATGTTGCGGCTGCTTTAGGTGATAAGGCTAGAGTCATAAAAATTGATGTCGAAAAAAATGAAGAATTATCTAAAGCACTTCGTGTAAAAGGGTTGCCCACATTAATGATTTACAAGCAAGGTGAAATGAAATGGCGCCAAAGTGGTGAACAAGACGCAAATACACTTATTGGTCTTGTCAATGAATATGTTTAAATAATTCTAGTGTTATAAAAATCAACAGTCATCAAATAACTTTTGAATTTTGTACAGGGTTACTAATAACTATCACTAATTTAGAGTGTCTTCTATACCGTCATTTAAGAGTTCTTCATTAATATCCAATAAATTACTCTCGTTATCCGAAAAATTGAATTTTTGAAGGTACTCGTTAAACTTCTCAGCTTCAACGACTGTATATTCTTGACGATCGAATGAGGCTAAAACATCTAATAATCCTCTGTAGCGTCCTAAATCACTAAATATTTCATCTCCAATAGCTTCTTGTTTACTGTAACTTAGTTTACTGTAAAAGAATAAATGTTCCTGATAATGTTTGACTACTGATTGGTATACTGCTCGCGCTTTTTCAACTTTATTTAATTGATAGTAGTACAGAATAAAAGGTTCCAGTAGGGAGTAAAATTCAAAATAATCTACAGGCATTTTTTCCATCGCCAAATCCAGGACTTTCTCTGCTTTATCATTTTGGCCATCTTCAATCAATGCATTTGCTAATCTAGAGAGTGTACTTCTGTAAGTTATTCCATTTCTTCTTGTTTCTACATCATGATAAATAGTTGAATCACCACTATTTCCCCATTTCCAATTCATAACAATATTGTACATTTTGTCTGCGTCGATTCTTCCCATTTCGTAGGGATTGTTTTTATTGAGAGGAGTTCGAATAGGAACAAGTTTGTATAAAACACCATCTAATTGTAAAAATTCTTTCATCCAAATATAATCGTCATCACCAAAAGCACCCCCACTAAAATAAATAGGACGCTCCCAGTTATTATTTGCAATAACATCTAACATTAAAAGTCTATTTTTATAAAGGACATCTCCTTTTAGAGTGATATGTATGAAGGGCACTATTTTATCAGCATCTTTAGGGTCAACAATCCCATTTTTAAGAACAGCTTCTTTGTCTACAGGAATTCTAATGACTTTTGTTGGGAAAGTATTTACCCACTGTCTACTTTCTAATTCTACTTGTGTTTTTTTACTATCATTAGCAACAAAATCCATCCAGTCTTTGATATCAATAGTATCCTTTCTTGTTTTTTGAAAGAACAGAAAATCTCTTGAACCATATTTATATTTATCATGGCTAAGTTGAGAAGGAATAGGGTCGCTGTCAAAAGCTTTCTTTTTCATGTCATCGATGTACCAATCGGTCTGAAAAAGACTTGTATTAACAATTCGAACATCTTGCCGGTACCCCTCAATTCCTTGGGCATACCAAAGAGCAAAGGTGTCATTATCACCAATAGTAAATATAATTGCATTTTTATCACAAGAGTCTAAATACATTTTTGCCATAGATTGTGCAGTATACCTGTTGGACCGATCATGATCATCCCAGTTTTGTGACCCCATCAAAACAGGGACTGCTAAAGCAGTCGACACTATTACTAACGGAACAGCTAATTTTGGTTTTATTTTTTCTTTGACTATTTCAAACAAAGCGTACACACCAAAGCCAATCCACATCGCAAAAACATAAAAAGATCCTACTAGAGCGTAATCTCGTTCTCTTGGTTCGAAAGGCCGTTCATTTAGATAAACCTTTAAAGCAATACCTGTAAAAAGAAAGAAAATTAAAAGTACCCAAAAGTTTTTAGGATCATTTCTGTAATGAAATAAAATTCCAATAATTCCCAATATAAGAGGCAACATAAAATAGGTGTTTCTAGCCTTATTATCTTTTGCATCACTAGCTATAAATTCCTGAGGCCCTAATCTTACATCATCAATAAAATTTATCCCTGTAAGCCAATTCCCGTGCAAATCAGTATATTCTCCTTGTTTGTCGTCTTGCCTTCCACTAAAATTCCACATAAAATACCTCCAATACATATATCCAAATTGGTATTCAAACATGTAAGAAATATTTTGTAAAAATGTAGGTTTTTGAATATCTAAAAAAGGACCAAAATCTTTTAAAAAATCATCTAGGTCCTCAACACCTGCATTGCCTGACCTGATATCCTGATTAAAATCTTTTACAATATCGATTAATCTGGATTCTCCTAGATATTCTCTTTTTATGGTAAATTCAAGTCCATGGGTAAATTGCATGTAATTGGTAGCATGCTCCATACTCCACATTCTTGGGAAAAAACCTTTTTGGGCATCATCGGTATTTTGTGAAGCATTTACAAAGTCGTTCACTATTATGTACTTTCCATTTTCTTCGTCTTTTTCAAATTTTGGCTTATCGTCTTTGTAGGGTTTCGTTGGATCTAAGCCCACATATTTTTCCGTAAATAAAGGACCATAAAAAAGATGTGTTTCAGGGTATTGTTCTCTGTTATAATAAGCTAATAATTCTCTTGCATTGTTTGGATTGTTCTCATTAATCATTGTTCCAGCATTGGCTCGAATAGGAAGCATTATCCAGCTAGAAAATCCAATAAATATAAACAATATAGATAGTAGCAAGGTGTTAAGTTTTATGTATTCCTTATCTCTTGTAAACTTCAATAAATAATAAAATAATCCAATAAAAATAAAGCCAGCTATAATAGTCCCTGAGTTAAAGGGAAGACCTACACTGTTTACAAAAAATAGTTCTAATGCACTGAAAAACTTGAGTGTCATGGGAAGCAATAACTTAAATATGAAAAGTAAAATAGCTACCATCACGATATTGGCAACTAAGAAATTTTTTAGGGTAACCGATTTATAATTTTTAAAGAAATATAACATTCCCATAGCAGGAATTGTTAGAAGTCCCATAAAGTGAACTCCAAAGGATAGTCCGATTACAAATGCGATTAAAATGACCCATCTGTCGCCCCTCGGCGTATTCATATCTCTTTCCCATCGCAGTGCTAAATAGAATAAAACTGACATAATAAAAGTTGCCATTGCATACACCTCTGCTTCAACAGCGTTAAACCAAAAACTATCTGAAAAAGCAAATGACAGGGATCCTACTAATGCACTACCTAAAATCATATAATTATTTTCTTTTGTCAATTGAATTTTCTTTGAGACAATAGTTGTCAACAAAAGGGTTAAGGACCAAAACATAAAAAGTATGGTAAAGGCACTAGCAAAAACGGACATTAAATTTATGGTAAGGGCAATATGTGTAGCTTCTAAAGCAAAAATGGAAAAAAATGCACCCATAAGTTGATATAATGGAGCCCCTGGAGGGTGTCCAACTTCTAAATTACTAGAAGTGGTAATGTATTCTCCTGCATCCCAAAAACTAGCGGTTGGCTCGACAGTTAACCAATAGGTGGTAAGTGCAATTGTAAATACAAACCATCCTAGAATATTGTTCCATTTTTTAAAATTGAAGGAATCCATAAATAATTATATTTTTATTTGAAGCGAATTTACTAATAAAATAAAAGCTCAGATAAAAAAATAACGTTTTAATGCCTTCAAATATTCTTATATTAAATATAATATTTATTAAAAAATATTTGTGCAAGCCAAAGTTTGTATTAAATTTGCATCCGCATTAAGGTAATGGCCCATGGTGTAACTGGCAACACGTCTGTTTTTGGTATAGAAGAGTCTAGGTTCGAGCCCTAGTGGGCCAACAAAATTTAACCCAATTCATTTAGAATTGGGTTTTTTTTATTGTTTAATGAGTTATGGTTATATTTTAAAAGTCATAACGGGCATATTGGCATGATTTACAAGATCCTCACTAATGCTTCCGTTAAAAAAATGAGCGAGCCCACTTCTGCCATGAGTCCCCATACCTATTAAATGTGCGTTAGTTTCGCCCGCAAAATTGAGTATCCCTTTTTCGATAGAGATGTCATTGTAGATATGAATATTAAAATTAGTTTCATCCAGGCCTTTTAAAAATCTTTTGATTTTACTATTAATTTCTTTGGTTGTTTTGAAACTACTAGGGGTATTTATATAAAGTAAATTTATAAAGGTGTTAGTTTTCTCGGCAAATTTTATTGCCTGGTTAAAAGGGGTTTTACACTCATCTGAAAAATCTGTAGCATATATAAAATTTTCAGTTTTAAAATTCTCATGATTATTTTTGATGACTAAAACCGGGACGTTAGAGGTGCGAACTACTTTTTCGGTATTACTCCCAATAAATATTTCCATAAATCCGTTTGTGCCCTGGGATCCCATAATAATCATATCAATATCTTTTTCTTTTACAGCTTCTTTTACATCCTTATAAACTTCTCCATGGCCAATGATTGCCTCATGGATTAAAATCCCTTCCAAATATGGTTTTTCAAGCAATTCTTCAAAATATTTTTCTGCTAGTTTTATAAAAAAAAGAGATTCCGGCATAGCTCCATTAGCTCCAGAAGAAGATAGGTGTGTTGGTAGTTCAAGAGAATTTAGAACATAAATTTCACTTTTATTTTTCTTCGCCAGTTGAGCAGCTACTTTCAAAGCATTTTCTGCTTGTTCAGAAAAATCGGTTGGTACTAGTATACGTTTCATAAATTATTTTTTATGGTCGGTGATTAAAGCATTAATTTACAAAAATAATTGGTAAAAAGAAAGGTTTTTTTTGTAGTTAAAAAAACACTATATTTGCACCGAATTTGATACGAAACTAGCTGAGGGGACCAAAAAGTCCCCTCTTTTTATAGCTAAATTTAATGAAGGAACTTGTAGCAGAATTACTTGAAAAAGCTCTAGAAGAAAATGAATCTTTATTTCTTATCGATTTTAGTGTTTCTGAAGGCAATCAAATAAAAGTTGTTATTGATGGTGATAAAGGAGTTACAGTCAATGACTGTATCATAATAAGCAGAGCTATAGAGCATAACATTGATCGAGATGAAATAGATTTTTCATTAGATGTTTCATCAGCAGGTGTGTCAGAACCGCTTTTAATTCCGCGTCAATATTTAAAAAATATTGGACGTAATTTAAAAGTCATTACAAAAAATAATGATGTTTGTCAGGGTAAACTTGAAAAAGCAAATGAAAAAAATATTGAACTTCTATGGAAAGTTCGAGAACAAAAACCAATTGGTAAAGGAAAAATTACTGTTCAAAAAGAGGCAGTAATAGACTATAAAGATATTGTTGAAGCAACAGTTATGATAAAATTTAATTAGAAGAATATGGAGAATTTAGCATTAATTGATTCTTTTTCAGAATTTAAAGACGATAAGTTAATAGACAGAGTAACATTAATGTCTATTTTAGAGGACGTTTTTAGAAATGCTCTTAAAAGAAAATATGGTGACGATGATAATTTTGATATTATTATCAATCCAGATAAAGGAGATTTAGAAATATGGAGAAATCGAGTGGTGGTAGCCGATGGAGAGGTTGAAGAACCAAACCAAGAAATATCTCTCACTGACGCTCAAAAAATAGAATCCGACTACGAAATCGGTGAAGATGTAGCCGAAGAAGTAAAATTAATAGATTTAGGAAGGCGCTCAATTTTAGCATTGCGTCAAAACCTCATTTCTAAAATACACGAGCACGATAACACAAACATTTTTAAATATTTCAAGGATTTAGAGGGAGAAATTTACAATGCTGAAGTTCATCACATTCGTCATCGTGCAATTATTCTTTTAGATGATGAAGGAAACGAATTGATTTTACCAAAAGAAAAACAGATTCCATCAGACTTTTTTAGAAAAGGAGATAATGTAAGAGGGATCATTGAAGGGGTTGAATTAAAAGGTAATAAGCCGTCGATTGTTATGTCTCGTGCGCACCCTAAGTTTCTAGAGAAATTATTTGAGCAAGAAATCCCAGAAGTTTTTGATGGGTTAATTAATGTAAAAAAAGTAGTTCGTATACCAGGAGAAAAAGCAAAAGTAGCTGTTGATTCATACGACGATCGTATTGATCCAGTAGGAGCTTGTGTTGGGATGAAAGGATCTCGAATTCACGGAATAGTTCGTGAATTGGGTAATGAAAATATCGATGTAATTAATTTTACTAACAACACACAGTTATATATAACAAGAGCGTTAAGCCCAGCTAAAATAACTTCAATTAAGTTAGATGAAGAGAATAAAAGAGCAGAGGTAATACTAAAACCTGAGGAAGTTTCAAAAGCAATTGGTCGAGGCGGTCATAATATTCGTTTGGCAGGTTATTTAACGGGTTACGAAATTGATGTTCTTCGGGAAGGAGCTGAAGAAGATGTAGAATTATCAGAATTCAAAGATGAAATTGAGGAGTGGATTATTAAAGAATTTGAAAAAATTGGACTAGATACGGCAAAAAGTGTATTGGAAAATGACTTGAAAGAGTTGGTAAAAAGAACTGACTTAGAAGAAGAAACCATTCAAGAAGTATTAAATATATTAAAAGAAGAATTTGAAGATTAAGCAGTACTTTTAGCTGCAATTTTTTTCAAATTTAAATTGAAAAACAGGAGAAAGCATTTATATGGCTGAAGCAAAAACAATGAGACTTAATAAAGTTTTGCGTGAATTCAATATTTCATTGGATCGTGCAGTAGAGTATTTAAGCTCAAAGGGTTACGAGGTGGAGTCTCGACCTACAACAAAAATTTCTGGGGAAGAATACCAAGTGCTCTTAGAAGAATTTCAAACTGATAAGAGTAAAAAAGTAGCTTCTAAAGAAGTTGGTGAGGAGAAAAGAAAAGAAAAAGAAGAAATTCGAATAGCTTCCGAGCGTGAGCTTGAAGAAAAACAAAAGAAAATCGATGCTTCTAAAAAATTAATAAAGGCTGAAGTTAAACTTGAAGGTCCAAAAACCTTAGGAAAAATAGATCTCGAAGTCAAAGCTTCTAAGCCTAAAGAAGAAAAGAATAAGCAAGCTAAAAAAGAAGTTTCTACTTCCGCAAAAGAAGAAACTATTGCTAAAAGTCTGCAAATAGATGAAGTTAAGGCATCTAAACTTGATGAATCAAGTCCTGTAACAAAAGAAGTTTCTGCTCCTGTAAAAAAAGAAATTTCAACAACAAAAAAACAAGAAGAAAACACAACTTCTGTTAAAGAAGAAACTCCTGCTAAAAACGATGATAAGGATTCCGAAAAAATTACTGCTGAATCTGAGAAAGTAGTTACTCAATACAAAAAGTTAGACGGTCCTAAAATAACAGGTGAAAAAATTGATTTAAATCAATTTAAAAAATCTGAGAAGAAAAATAAAGAAACAACCAATGCGGACAAAGAAAAAAGAAGCAAGCGACGAAGAATAAGCAAGGGGCCTGCAAAAGGAAATGGTCGTGGAGGAAATCAAAATAATAGAGGTGGCCGAAAAAAACCAGCTCATACTCCAAAAGAAGAGCCCAGTGAAGCAGAAGTACAAAAACAAGTCCGCGAGACTTTAGAGAAACTTCAGGGTAAATCTTCAAAAGGTAAAGGAGCAAAATACAGAAGAGAAAAAAGAGATGTTCACCGCCAAAAAACCGAAGATGATCAAGCTTTACAAGACGCAGAAAGTAAATTACTGAAAGTAACAGAGTTTGTTACTGTGAGTGAAGTTGCAACTATGATGGATGTCCCTGTTATACAAATTATTTCTGCATGTATGTCATTAGGGATGATGGTAACGATGAACCAAAGGTTAGATGCAGAGACCTTGACCATTGTCGCTGATGAATTTGATTACACAGTAGAATTTATTACTGCTGATATTGAAGAATCAATCCAAGTCGAAGAAGATGCCCCAGAAGATTTGATTCACAGAGCTCCTATTGTTACCGTCATGGGACATGTTGATCACGGAAAAACCTCATTGTTAGATTATGTTCGTAAAGAAAATGTTATTGCAGGGGAGTCAGGTGGAATAACACAACATATCGGGGCCTATAGTGTAACGTTGGAAGACGGTCAGAAAATAGCCTTTTTAGACACTCCTGGTCATGAAGCCTTTACGGCAATGCGTGCTCGTGGTACGCAAGTAACAGACTTGGTAATTATTGTTATTGCGGCAGACGATGATATTATGCCTCAAACAAAAGAAGCGATTAGTCATGCTCAAGCTGCTGGAGTACCCATAGTTTTTGCAATTAATAAAATTGATAGACCAACGGCAAATCCCGACAAAATTAAAGAAGGTTTAGCACAGATGAATTTATTAGTAGAAGATTGGGGAGGTAAAATCCAATCACATGACATATCTGCTAAAACAGGTGATGGAGTAAATGAATTACTGGAAAAAGTCTTGTTAGAGGCTGAATTATTAGAACTTAAAGCAAATCCAAATAAAGCTGCAAATGGAACTGTTGTTGAAGCATTTTTAGATAAAGGTAGAGGTTATGTTTCTACTATATTGGTACAGGGCGGTACTCTAAAAATTGGTGATTATTTATTAGCAGGTCAATGCAGTGGAAAAGTAAAAGCTATGCATGATGAGCGCGGACATAAAGTGAAAGAAGCTGGGCCAGCAACACCGATATCTATTTTAGGCCTAGATGGTGCGCCGCAAGCAGGTGATAAATTTAATGTATTTGGTGATGAAAGAGAAGCAAAAGGGATCGCTTCTAAGCGTACTCAATTGCAGCGAGAACAATCTGTTAGAACTCAACGTCATATCACTTTAGACGAAATAGGTCGAAGAATAGCTTTAGGAGATTTTAAAGAATTAAATATAATTCTTAAGGGAGATGTTGACGGTTCAGTTGAAGCATTAACAGATTCCTTTCTAAAGCTTTCCACAGACGAAATACAAGTAAATATTATTCATAAAGGAGTTGGAGCTATTACAGAAAGTGATGTGCTCTTAGCATCTGCTTCAGACGCAATTATTATTGGTTTTAATGTAAGACCAATGGGCAATGCGAGACAAATAGCTGACAAAGAAGAGATTGACATTAGAATGTACTCCATCATTTATGCTGCAATAAACGATTTAAAGGATGCAATGGAAGGGATGTTGTCTCCAGAGATGAAGGAAGAAATCACCGGAACTGCAGAAATTAGAGAAACTTTTAAAATATCTAAGATTGGAACTATAGCTGGTTGTATGGTTATTAGTGGTAAAATTTATAAAGATTCTGGAATCCGATTAATTCGAGAAGGGGTAGTAGTTTATACTGGAGAGCTATCATCATTAAAAAGATTTAAAGATGATGTAAAAGAAGTAGCTAAAGGTTATGATTGCGGTATGCAAATTAAAAACTACAATGATATTAAGGAAAACGATATTATAGAATGCTTTAGAGAAGTAGCAATTAAGAAAAAGCTTAAATAATTCTATCTAAATAAAAAAACAGGATTTATGCTGTTTTTTATTTAGAGACCAACAGAAATGAAACTATTTTACTACTAATATTTTATGTTCTGTCTGGTTTTAAAATAAACGCTGAGGGAAATTTATTTTTTATTTCAATTCGCGCTCGATCTGCCTCTAAACGTGAATTGAAATTTCCGACCCATACTTTATAGTTCGGAGTTTCGTATTTTATAGAAGCTGGCCACGAGTCAAAAAACTTTTGATATTCCTTCATTATTTTAGTAGCCTCTTTTAATTCTCCATAATAAAGTTGAATAGTGTAACCGTCAGATAACTTGTTTTCAGTTTCTAGCTTTTTTTTTAAAGTTAAAATTTCTGGTATTTTTTCACTTGCATTGACGGTTACTGAAGCGTTTTGGCCATATGAAAAGCAAGCAAAAACGAACGTGATAACAACGCAAAAAAGAGTTCGGTGATTAGATGTTAATTTCATAAAAATGATATTAATGCAAATGTAAATGTAATTAACTAAAAAGAAAGCAAATTTGTTATTTAGAATAATTATAAATTACCTACTAACACTTTGTTTGTATTTCTGAAATTGACTTTTATACCTTATTTTTGCTGCGTTATTTGAGGTAGTTAGGCACCTTATTCCTTAGTGCTTTGAAAATGAACTAACTACAATCTTGTAATTGAAAAAAAAAATTAATCATTAGTATGAAAAAGGTGAATTACCAAAATTTATCACTTCTTTTGCTAGTATTTTTGTTAGCGTTTTCAACTAACACTTTAGCACAAGAAGAAGGTGATGTAAAAGCTGGGGAGGCTTTGTATAAGTCAAATTGTGCAGCTTGTCATAAACTAGACAAGAAAGGAGTAGGGCCAGCTTTAAGGAATGTTGCTGAAAAATACGATAGAGAATGGCTTTATAAATGGATCACTAATAGCCAAGGTTTGATTAAGTCAGGTGATTCTAAAGCGGTAGCTTTGTTTGCTGAATATAACAATTCAGTAATGACTTCATTTCCTGGATTATCAAATAATGATATTGATAATATTCTTGCTTACACCAGTCTTCCAAAACCAGAACCAAAAATAGCTGTAGCTCCTGTTTCTGCATCAAATAATGATGATGGAAACCTTCAAAATTTGATACTTGCAATACTAGTTTTAATTTTATTGCTATTGGTAACAATGTTTTATTTAGTAGCCAAGTCTCTTACAAAATTATCTCAAGCAAATGGAGTTGAAATTAAATCCGCAACCAAAAAGCCTCTGTGGAAAGTCATTGTTCATAACCAATTTTTAATGTTAGTTTCAGCGATCATGTTTTTGTTAGTAGCGGCCTATTTCATGTATGCATTTTTCATGCAAATAGGAATAGATCAAGGTTATGCTCCCGTGCAACCAATCCACTATTCTCATAAAATACATGCAGGCGCTAATGAAATAGATTGTAACTATTGTCATTCTTCAGCTAGAAAAAGTAAGCATTCTGGGATTCCTTCTTTAAATGTTTGTATGAATTGTCATAAAAATATTTCGGAATATAATGGTGAAGAAGATTTAGCAAATGGTTACACGAAAGAATTTTATGACAAAGAAATCGCTAAGCTTTATGATGCTGTCGGATGGGATGATGCCGAGCAAAGTTACACAGGCGAAGAAAAACCAGTTAAATGGGTTCGCATTCATAACCTTCCAGATTTTGTTTACTTTAACCATTCGCAGCACGTAGTAGTTGCAGGTGTTGAATGTCAAACGTGTCATGGACCTGTTGAGGAAATGGAGATAATGTATCAATATTCTCCACTAACCATGGGGTGGTGTATTGATTGTCATAGAGAGACAAATGTCGATTTAAAGAATAATGATTATTATGAAAAAATTCATGAGGAGCTTTCGAAAAAATATAATGTAGAGAAATTAACTGCTGCTGAATTAGGAGGATTAGAATGTGGTAAATGCCACTATTAAAAAATGGAACGATATACCTTTTAAAGGTTTTGTCATTAAATTAATTAAATAAATGTCATCAAATAAAAAATACTGGAAAAGTGTTGAAGAACTAAACGAAAATAGTTCTATAGTTAAGACGCTTCAACAAAACGAATTTGTTGATCAAATACCGACCGAGGAATTTTTAGGAGACAGAAACACCCTAGAATCTTCTTCAACATCTCGGAGAGATTTTTTGAAATATGTTGGTTTTACGACTGCGGCTGCTTCTTTAGCTGCTTGTGAGGGACCTGTTATTAAATCGATTCCTTATGTGGTTGCTCCAGATGAAATTGTTCCAGGAGTTCCTAATTTTTATGCTACTTCTATTGCTGATGGTTTTGATTTTGCTAATGTTTTAATAAAAACTAGAGAAGGAAGACCTATAAAGGTAGAACGCAATCATTTAGCAAAACATTCAGGAGCTGTAAATGCTAGAGTGCACGCATCTGTCCTTTCTATGTATGATAAAAATCGATTGGAAGGGCCAAAAGTAATGGGTGAAGACACCTCTTGGATTGATTTTGATAAAAATGTTACCAATAGAATTGATGAATTAAAAGATGAAAAAATTATCTTATTAACCCAATCCTTTGCAAGTCCAACTACCTCTGAATTAATTATAAAATTTCAGAAAAAATATCCAAACATTAGACATGTAATATACGACAGTGTATCTTCCTCAGAGGCTTTAGATGCCTTTGAAAATAAATACGGTATACGTGCTTTACCTGATTATGATTTTTCAAATGCAGAAGTTATAGTTTCTGTAGGTGCAGACTTTATTGGAGATTGGCAAGGTGGAGGTTTTGAAGGGAGTTATGCTAAGAGGCGTATCCCAAAAAAAGGTAAAATGTCAAGACATTATCAATTTGAAAGTAACATGTCTCTTTCTGGTGCTAATGCAGATGTTCGTGTGCCTATTCTTCCATCTTTACAATTAGAAGTATTAAAAGCTTTAGTATCAGATTCTTATATAAAATTACCAAAGCATGTTTCAGTTTTAGTAGAAAAGGCTAAAAAGCAATTAAAAAAAGCAGGAAAAAAAGGGGTTATAATTACAGGTATACCCGATTTTGATGCGCAAAAAATGGTTTTGGATTACAATCAAGATAGCGTAGTTATGGATGTAAAGTCTCCAAGGACTACATTCATGGGTAGGTCATCTGAGGTTGAAAAAGTAATGAACGATGTAATATCCGGAGATATTAAAGGACTAATATCTGTTGGTGTAAATCCTGTTTATTCTTTACCTGATGCTAGGTTTAGGGATGCATACAAAAATTTGCCATTTTCTCTTGCTTTTTCTATGAAAGAAGATGAAACTGCTGTTTTGGCTCAAATTATCGGAGCAACTCCACACTATTTAGAGTCTTGGGGAGATTGCCAGTTTAAAAAAGGTACGTTCTCTCTCATGCAACCGACAATCAGGCCACTATTTAATACGCAACAATTTCAAGAGTGTCTAGTTAGATGGACTCAAAGTGGTTCTTCTTATTATGATTTCTTAAAAGATTTTTGGTCAAATAATATTTTGGAAAGTAGTAATCAATGGAATCAAGCTCTGCATGATGGAGTTATTAAGAGTAAAGCTAAAGTAAAGACTGATGCAGATACTTCTATTGGGGAGGTCTTAATTTCTAAAAAAACAATCAATACTAAAAAAACATCTGGAGATCTTGAATTAACACTTTACACCAAAACTGGTTTAGGAGACGGACAACAGGCAAACAATCCTTGGTTACAAGAATTACCAGACCCAATTACGCGGACTACTTGGGATAATTATATTACTATTTCCGCAACCGATGCCACTAGATTAGGTATAGAAAATAATAATGTAGCTAATGGAGCCTTAAATGGAAGTTATGTAAACCTTTTTATGGGTGAAACGATAATTAACAAAGTTCCAGTTTTAATTCAGCCTGGTCAAGCTCAGGGTTCCATAGGATTAGCTCTAGGTTATGGTAGAACATCTTCTATCCAAAAAGAAATGCAAACTGGTGTAAATGCTTTTAGTTTATATAAAGAATTTTCACCTATTCAGACTGTGACTATTGATAGAATTGAAGGTGAGCACGAGTTTGCTTGTGTACAGTTGCACAATACTATGATGGGAAGAGATATTGTTAGAGAAACAACTCTAGAGGTATTTAACACAAAAGACGCTAGTAAATGGAATACTGTTCCTGTAGTCTCAAAAGATCACGAAGAAATTTCAGTAAACGATCCAGGTGCAGATTTATGGACTTCTTTTGATAGAACCATAGGTCACCATTTTAATCTTTCAATAGATCTTAATACTTGTACTGGATGTGGAGCTTGCGTAATCGCTTGTCATGCAGAAAATAATGTTCCTGTTGTTGGGAAAGAAGAAGTCCGTAAGAGTCGTGATATGCACTGGCTTAGAATTGACAGGTACTATTCTAGTGAAGAGTCTTTTAAAATTGATTTAGATAAAAAAGAAAATATTTCTGGTCTAGGTAAATCATTGTCTGAATTTGGGGAGATGGAAAATCCCTCGGAAAATCCTCAGGTTGCATTCATGCCTGTGATGTGTCAACATTGTAATCATGCGCCATGCGAAACAGTATGCCCTGTAGCGGCAACTTCACATGGTCGCCAAGGACAAAATCAAATGACTTATAATCGTTGTGTTGGGACTCGATATTGTGCAAATAACTGTCCCTATAAAGTTCGTCGTTTTAACTGGTTTTTATATGCCCAAAATGATGAATTTGATTTTAATATGAATAATGATTTGGGACGTATGGTATTGAACCCAGACGTTGTGGTTCGTTCAAGAGGTGTGATGGAAAAGTGTTCATTCTGTATTCAATCAACACAAGCTATCATATTAAAGGCAAAAAGAGAAGGAAGACAAGTGAAAAAAGGAGAATTTAATGATTCTTGTGCATGTTCAGCAGCTTGCGATACTGGAGCTATGAGATTTGGTGATATTAATGATGAAGAAAGTATTATTTCTGAACTTATTAAAGATGATAGAGCATATCATTTATTAGCAGAAGTAGGAACAAAACCAAATGTAGTTTATCAAACAAAAATTAGGAATACAAATGAAGTATAATAAAATAACTAAGCAATAGAATATATATGGCATCGCATTACGAAGCACCTATTAGAAAACCTTTAGTTACTGGAGATAAATCCTATCATGATGTTACGTTAGATGTTGTAGCAGCAGTTGAAGGAAAAGCCAAT
>SGZC01000111.1 GCA_004213605.1 Flavobacteriales bacterium | reverse complement strand
TTACATCTGGAAATGACATTACTTCTTGGGGATTATCAGGAGGTGTGAACGGTATGATGAGAGTAGGATTTAGATTATAATCTAAATATACTATAATTATAAAAGGAGCCATTGGCTCCTTTTTTTTTAACCGAAATTTTTGTTTCGGTTTTTTAATACTATAACTTTTGTATTTTTACTTTATGAAAAATTTTATCATTATCAATGGACCTAATTTAAATTTACTGGGCAAGCGTGAGCCTAATATTTATGGGAATCAAACTTTTGAGGATTACTTTATAAGTTTACAAAAAAAATATCCAGCACTTAACTTATCTTACTTTCAATCAAATGTTGAGGGGGAGCTTATTGATAAACTTCAGGAAGTTGGATTTAATTTTGATGGTATTATTTTAAACGCTGCTGCTTATTCACATACTTCAGTTGGTATAGGAGATGCAGTAAAGGGAATAACTGTACCAGTAGTAGAGGTACATATATCCAATACTTTTTCTCGAGAAGAGTTTAGACATCATTCCTATATTTCTCCAAATGCAAAAGGGATTGTATTGGGCTTTGGTTTGAAAAGCTACGAATTGGCATTAAAAAGTTTTCTGTAAAAAAAACACCCTATTTTATAGAGTGTTTTTATACTTATTAAATAAATTTTTAAAGATGTATTACTTCGTCATAGGCATCTGCAACGGCTTCCATTACCGCCTCACTCATGGTCGGGTGTGGATGTATAGCTTTTAATACTTCGTGACCTGTAGTTTCTAACTTTCTACCTAATACCGCCTCAGCAATCATATCGGTAACTCCAGCGCCAATCATATGGCATCCTAACCATTCTCCATACTTGGCATCAAAAATTACTTTAACAAAACCATCTTTAGTCCCCGCAGCACTTGCTTTTCCGGAGGCTGAGAATGGAAATTTACCTACCTTAATATCGTATCCTTCTTCTATTGCTTGTTTTTCGGTAAATCCTACAGAAGCAATTTCTGGAGTTGCATAGGTACAACCGGGAATGTTGCCATAATCAATAGCTTCTACATGCATTCCTTTTATTTTTTCAACACAAGTTATTCCTTCGGCAGAAGCAACGTGGGCTAATGCGGGTCCTGGAGTTACATCGCCTATAGCATAATAGCCAGGTATGTTTGTTTGGTACCAATCGTTTACAATTATTTTGTCTCGATCTACAACAATTCCAATCTCTTCTAATCCAATATTTTCTATGTTGGATTTTATTCCAACTGCGGATAACACGATATCCGCTTCTAAAACCTCTTCTCCTTTTTTAGTTTTTACGGTGGCCTTTATTTTTTTACCAGTAGTATCTACACTTTCGACCGAAGCATTGGTCATCACTTTAATACCTGCTTTTTTAAAGGATCTTCCAAATTGTTTTGAAATTTCTTCATCTTCCAAAGGCACTAGGTTTGGCAGGTACTCAACAATCGTTACATCTGTTCCCATGGTATTATAAAAATGGGCAAATTCTACTCCAATAGCACCACTTCCGACAACGATCATACTTTTAGGTTGTTTGTTTAAAGTCATCGCTTCTCTGTATCCGATCACTTTTTCGCCATCTTGAGGCAAATTAGCTAGTTGTCTTGACTTTGCACCTGTTGCGATGATAATATGGTCAGCACTGTATTCAGTTCCATCCACATCTACTTTTTTGCCAGGTTTTAAGGTTCCATAGCCATCAATTACGTCAATTTTATTTTTTTTCATCAAAAATTGAACACCTTTACTCATTCCGTCTGCTATACTACGACTACGCTCCACTACTTTTGTGAAATTTTTATCAGGATTTTGAAGACTCAGTCCATAATCTTCTGCATGATTCAAGTAATCAAAAACTTGAGCACTTTTAAGTAAGGCTTTCGTAGGAATACATCCCCAATTAAGACAAACTCCTCCTAAGTTTTCTTTCTCTATAACAGCGGTTTTAAAACCTAGTTGAGATGCTCTTATGGCAGTTACGTAACCTCCTGGGCCACTCCCTAAAACTATAATATCGTATTTGCTCATTTTATTTTAAAATTTTAAATAACAAAATTACAAAATGTATACGTAATGGGATAAAAAAGAAAAATAAATTGATAATAAAATTTTATGAGAGAAGAGTTGATGAAAAACTATGCTGGATTAAAGTCTACAGATAACGAATTTACGCAATATCGTTGACCGGTTTCAGTCGGACCATCGTTAAAAATATGGCCTAAATGTCCACCACAATCATTGCAAACAATTTCTGTTCGGATCATTCCGTGACTTTTGTCCAAAATAGTTTCGATACTTCCTTCAATAGCGTCATCGAAAGAAGGCCATCCACATCCACTATCAAATTTTTGTTCACTTAAAAAAAGAGGATTGTTACATGCCTTACATTGATAGGAACCCTTCTCAAAATGAAGATTGTATTCACCAGAAAAAGGAGGTTCTGTTCCTTTTTCTCTTAATATACGATATGATTCTTCAGAAAGCTTTTCTTTCCAGTAGGCTTCTGTTGCTTGTTTTGGGAAATTATTTTTCATTTAAGGTTTTTGTAGGTGTGAATTTTAAAGCGATTCCGTTAATACAATGTCTTTTTCCGGTAGTTTGAGTCGGCCCATCATTAAAAACATGACCTAAGTGTCCACCGCAGTTTGCACAATGTTCTTCTATTCTTGTATACCCTAAATCATTATCAATAGAAAAGGCTACGTTTCCTTTAATTTCACGATCAAAACTGGGCCAACCTGATCCACTATCATATTGGTAATCACTTTCAAAAAGTGCTGTGCCGCATGCCGAACAAGAATAAACCCCCTCTTGATCATTGTAATTAAACTTACTTGAATATCGGGGTTCCGTACCTTTTTTACGAAGAATATAAAACTCATCTTTACTTAGTGAGCTTTTCCATTCTGCTTCCGATTTGATTATTTTAAAAACCTCCTTTTCCTTTTTAGGTTGTGCTTTACTTTGACAACTCACCATTAAAATAGTCACTAATAGAACAATTATTTTTTTCATTTTTTTACTTTGTGAAACTTAATTTTTTCTAAAATTAAAATTGGGATAAACCATGTCAAAAATTAAAGATGTTCTAAAACACCTTTACTGAAAAGGTTAAAAAGCACTAGTTATGTAATACAGAAATATCAGAATCTTCTATATTTAAATCATTCATTAATTGATTCATACTTAAATTACTAGTACCATACTCAGCTGGAAGGATAGCAATTCTAAAAACCTGATTGTCTGTGTAGTTAGATCCCAGTGTGTTTAAATTAAAATTAGCATCTAAAAAAATATTTACATCTAAAAAAGTATGATCAAATGTGTAAAGTAAGGTGCCCTGATTTAAAAAGTATGTTTGTGGAAGCTGACTCCAAACGTCAATATCGCCGTTTACAACATCTTCAAGCATATAAACCATTACAACATCCGATTCGTAAACCACTATATCTGATGGAAATGTAATAAGCCTAGAATAATCATTATCTTGATTAAAATTGATGGTAGCTTCAAAAACCTTTCCTATATTATCGTATCCTGGAGGACCAGCTGGACCAGTACAGGAGAAGGTCAGAATAATTGTACAAATTGCAAATAGTGTGGTTAATCTTTCCATGATGTTATTTTTTTTGAATTAAATATCAAAATCTGTTCCAAACAAAAATATTTTTAATTTTTTTTAAACATAAACTTAATTGAAACTTAAAAATATATAAATTATAGTTGATATTGGTATTTTAATTTCATGAATAAACTTAGCTTAAAATAATTAATTAAAGAATGTTTATTTTTGTTTTAACCTACATTACAAAAAATTCCGTTTAAAATGCAAACATTAGAAAAAGGTAGTAAAAAATTGTTAAACGCATGGGCTTTCTATGATTGGGCAAATTCGGTCTATAGTTTGGTAATAGCTTCATCAATATTCCCAATATATTATCAAGCTTTATTTAGTTCTGCAGGAATTGAATACATTTCTATTTTTGGAGGTACAATAAGAAGTACTCCTCTTATTACTTACACGACTGCTATTGCATTTGTTTTTATTTCTATACTTATTCCAATTCTTTCTGGAGTCGCTGATTTTGTTGGAAATAAGAAAGTTTTTATGAAGTTTTTCTGCTATTTGGGTGCTTTTTCATGCATGGGGCTTTATTTCTTTAGTTTAGAAAATATTTTAACAAGTTTGTTTTTTTATTTATTAGCCCTTGTAGGCTTCTGGTGTAGTTGGATATTTTACAATTCTTATTTACCAGATGTCGCATATCCAGAACAACAAGATAAACTCAGTGCTAAAGGGTTTTCTTTGGGTTATATTGGGAGTGTTCTACTATTGTTATTCAATTTAGCAATGATTATGATTCCAGAGAGTTTTGGCTTGGGTGATGACGGAGAGTCAAAAATGAAGGCCATGCAAATTTCATTTGTATCAGTTGGTATTTGGTGGTTACTATTTAGTCAGTACACTTTTTATTTTTTACCAAAAGGGAAAAGATCTAACAATAAAGTCACCTGGCATTTACTTTTTGATGGTTATCGAGAGTTAAAAAAGGTGTACAAGTCTCTCACTGAAAATAAAGTACTAAAGCGGTATTTGTCTGCATTTTTTGTTTATAGCATGGCAGTTCAAACAGTAATGCTTGTGGCAACATATTTTGGTGAACAGGAGATTGATTGGGGTAGCGAAAATCAAAAAACAATTGGTCTAATATCTAGTATTTTAATAATCCAATTGGTAGCCATACTAGGAGCTCAATTAACCTCTTTAGCTTCTGGTAAGTTTGGAAATATTACTACATTAATTATTATCAATGGAATTTGGGCGGTTCTTTGTGTGATTGCCTTTTTTATGACTTCTCCAATACAGTTTTATATAACCGCTGGATTTGTAGGTATGGTGATGGGGGGGATTCAGGCATTGTCTAGATCAACTTATTCAAAATTTTTACCCAAGACCAAGGATACAGCTTCTTACTTCAGTTTTTATGATGTGTCCGAAAAAATCGGGATTGTCATCGGAATGTTAATTTATGGATTTATTGATCAGTATACCGGAAGTATGCGTAATTCTATTGTGTTTTTAATGTTATTTTTTATCGTAGGAGTTATTTTATTAATGAGAGTTCCAAAGAAATAGTACAATCTTCACAATTTTTATTTAAGTTTGTTGTTATTACATAATAAAATTGCTTTTTATGAAAATTTTAAAATATGCCCAATGGATTTTTATGCTTTCCATTGTTCTATTACAAACC
>SGZC01000110.1 GCA_004213605.1 Flavobacteriales bacterium | reverse complement strand
TCCTCGTAACTTTTTACACATCGCATTCCAGCGATCCATGAGATTTTGTAAATCTCTATCCAGTTCAGCTACTTTTTTACCCTGGGCTACAGTTCGTATAATAACTCCAAATCCTTTAGGTTTTATGCTTGTTAACAAGCGTTTTAACCTATTTTTTTCTTCTTTAGATTCTATTTTTTGTGAAATAGAAACTCTATCGGAAAAGGGAACCAGTACTATATATCGGCCTGCTATTGACAGCTCCGAACTAATTCTTGGACCTTTTGTTGAAATGGGTTCTTTTACAATCTGAACCAATGTTGATTGATTCGACTTTAGTACATGATTTATACCTCCGTTTTTATCAATATCTTTTTCAAATGGGAAATTTTTTAAAGAATAATCTTTAAGTTTACCTGTGCTTACACTCTTAACGAATTTTAAAAGAGAAGTGATTTTTGGACCTAAGTCATGATAATGCAAAAAGGCATCTTTTTCATAACCAACATTCACGAATGAAGCATTTAAGCCCGGAACAATTTTTCGAGTTTTGGCGATAAACACGTCGCCAACCGAAAACTTATTGTCGTCTTCTTCTTTATGTAATTCTATAAGTTTTCCATCTTTTAAAAGGGCAAAATCAACTGATTGTAAACTGGATCTAATAAATAATTCGTAGTTCACGTTTCATTAATTTTTATCCGTCATACATGGTATGACAGATGGATTAAACAATATTTTATCACAGGTTTTGATTTCTCACTAAGTGAGAAAAAACCCGTCGAAATTAATTAGTCAAAAGGAGTTAATTAATTTCATTTTCAAAGAACTTTTTTGATTTTTAAAATTGTAGAAATAAACTATTATTTCTTAGTTTTATGGCGGTTAGCACGACTTCTTTTCTTTCTTTTATGAGTAGAAATCTTTGCTCTTTTTCTTTTTTTACCACTTGGCATAGTAATTTGTTTATATATCTCGATTAAACGAGATGGTTATTATTTTACCTTCACATTCTTTTTTACACCTTCTACAAAAACTTTTGCAGGTTTAAATGCTGGTATGTTGTGTGCAGGAATTTTAATTGTTGTATTTTTTGAAATGTTTCTTCCTGTTTTTTCAGCTCTTTTCTTTACGATAAAACTTCCAAATCCTCGTAAGTAAACGTTATCACCACCTTCTAAAGATGTTTTCACCTCTTTCATGAAGGTTTCAACGGTAGCTTGAACATCTCCTTTTTCCATTCCTAGTTTCTTTGAAATCTTAGCTACGATATCTGCTTTCGTCATTATGTATTATATTTATTTATTAAAATTTCTTTTTTCAAGATGGCAAATATATGAATTTTATAATCAAAAAATCAAATGGTAAACCTTTAAAATTTAATTAGATAAAGGCTAATTTTGCTATATGTCAAAAAGTAATTCCTTTTTTAGTAAAAAACTCATATCGTGGTACTTAGCTCACAAAAGAGATTTGCCTTGGCGAACCACTCAATTGCCATACCATGTGTGGCTATCAGAAATTATACTACAACAAACAAGAGTTGATCAGGGTTTGCCTTATTACAAAGCCTTTATCAGCAAGTATCCAACAATAAGAGATTTGGCAAACGCAACGGAGGAAGAAGTTCTAAAATTATGGCAGGGTTTGGGCTATTATTCTCGGGCTCGGAATCTTTATTCCACAGCAAGATTTATAGCTAATGAGCTCCACGGAGTGTTTCCATCTAGCTACCAAGATTTAATTAAACTAAAGGGTGTAGGCGATTATACGGCAAGCGCAATAGCATCAATTTGTTTTAATGAAGCTTCAGCAGTGGTAGATGGGAATGTATATCGTGTACTCTCCAGATACTTTGGTATTGAAACTCCTATTAACAGCGGTCAAGGTATTAAAGAGTTTAAAAAAATAGCCCAGGTTCTTATTGATGATCATAATCCAGGAGACCATAACCAAGCAATTATGGAGTTTGGAGCCCGACAGTGTAAACCCCAAAACCCTGAATGCAACACTTGTATTTTCAATAATAGTTGTTTGTCTTTACAAAAAGGAATGGTCCCCTTATTACCCATTAAACTCAAAAAAAATAAAATTAAAAAAGTCTATTTTAATTACATCGTTATACTTACAAAAGACAGCAAAACAATATTTGAAAAACGCACAGGAAAAGGAATTTGGGAAAATTTATATCAATTTCCACTAATTGAATCTGTTCAAGATATAAGTATGAATAACCTCATTAAACAGAATGAATTTAAACAACTATCAGCTTTATACGGTATCAAAACGATTGTGCTTTATAATGATGTGATTAAAATTCATAAATTATCACATCGCCACATTCATACAAGATTTTGGATTGCAGAATCATCGATAATCCCTAAATCTGCAATTCCAATAGCTCAAATATTTTCCTATCCAGTACCCAAATTAATTCATAGTTTCATTGTTCCTTTTTTCAAAAAAAAAGAAACCACATAAAACAAAAAAAAATTAGTTATATTTAATTCACAAAAGATAACTTTTGCGCAACTTAAATACTAAATAAATTATGAGTGGTACACTAAATAAAGTAATGCTAATTGGGCACACTGGAGACGATGTAAAAATGCATTATTTCGAAGGTGGAGGAAGTATAGGAAGGTTCCCAATAGCGACCAATGAATCCTACACCAATAAAGCAACAGGTGAAAAAATCACTAACACTGAATGGCATAGTGTGGTCGTAAAAAATAAAGGCGCTGAGATTTGTGAAAAGTATTTAAAAAAAGGAGATATGGTATACATTGAAGGTCGTTTAAAAACAAGAAAATGGCAAGATGAAGAGGGAAAAGACCGTTACAATACTGAAGTTCAATGTACTGAGTTTACTTTTTTAAGTCCAAAAGGAGATGGGGGAAGTACTACTAATAGTAACTCAGAAACGGAATCTTTTTAATAGCAATTTATTTAATTTTGGATACGGAACCTCCTAGTTTACTACTAGACATATCAATAAACAGTGGATTGCTCATAAGCATCCTTGTTTTAATTATATTGTTGATTTGTTCTGCATTAATTTCAGGCGCAGAAATTTCTTTTTTTTCGTTGAAAGCGAATGATTTTGACGACGAATCATCCGACAAAAAACGATCGGTAAATTTAGCAATTGTCAAGAAATTATTATCAAATCCCAAGAAATTATTAGCAACTATTTTAGTAGCTAACAATTTTATAAATATTGCTATAGTACTTTTATTTGCGTCTTTAGGAGATGAAATCTTTTCTGGTATCACAAAAAGTTATTACGGCATCAATCTCAGATTTTTATTAGAGGTTGGGGTAGCCACTTTTATTATTCTTTTATTTGGCGAAATTTTACCGAAAGTATATGCAAGCAGAAAAAGTATTCAGTTTTCATCATTCATGGCATTTCCATTAAATTTTTTGGATACTATTTTAACTCCTATTAGCAAGCCTATGCAATCAGGAATTCAGTTTATTGAAGAAAAGTTTGGAAATCAAAAGTCAAATATAAGTGTTGATCAATTATCTCAAGCTTTAGAGCTTACTTCTGATGAAGATAAACTTAATGAAGATCATAAAATTCTTCAAGGTATTGTAACTTTTGGCAATACAGATACTAAACAAGTAATGAAACCCAGAATGGATATTTTTGCACTGGAAGAAACGGCTTTATATGAAGCTATTATGCCAGACATAATTGCCAACGGATATTCAAGAATCCCTGTTTTTAAAGATAATATTGATACGATTAGTGGAATCCTCTATGTTAAAGATTTGATGCCCTTTATAGATCAGAAGGAACTTGACTGGAATAAATTAATGCGCAAGCCATATTTTGTGCCAGAAAACAAAAAACTTGATGATTTATTAAATGAATTTAAAGAAATGCACATGCATATGGCCATTGTTGTTGACGAATACGGTGGAACAAGTGGATTAATAACACTTGAGGACATAATTGAAGAAATAGTTGGAGAAATAAGTGATGAGTTTGATGATGAAGATCTTATATTCTCTAAACTCGATGAAAATAATTTTGTTTTTGAGGGAAAAACTCCCATAAAGGATTTTTATAAAGTTCTAAAAATTGAGGATCCCCTGTTGTTTGAGAATCAAAAAGGAGAGGCAGAAACACTAGCAGGATTTATTTTAGAGGTTTCAAAAAGTTTTCCAAAAAGAGGGGAAGTAATAAAATTTCATAATTATACGTTCACTATTGAGGGGTTTGAAAATAAAAGAATCAACCAAATCAAAGTTTCAATTAAAAACTGATATGCGAATAGTTATAATATCATGGATTGTCTTTTTTTTCTATTCTTGTCAAGATGAGGTTATTATAAAACCTAAAGCACAACTAAGATTAGACTATCCCGCTGCAAATTATGAAGAAATAAAAGGAAATTTTCCTTACCAATTTCAAAAAAATAAACTTGCTAAGTTAGTTTTTAAAAAAAAGAATGCTTTAAACTTGTATTATCCCAATATGAATGCCACTTTTTATTTGACTTATCAAAAAGTAAAGGAAAATAATATAGATTCTTTATTGAGAGACGCCCAAAAATTAGCCTATGACCATGTGATTAAAGCTGAAAGTATTCCAGAACAACTTTTTGTAAACGAAGAACAAAATGTTTTTGGAATGTTTTATATGATTAATGGCAATGCTGCAACTCAAGCAGAGTTCTACGCAACAGATAGCTTAAAGCATTTTTTGAACGGTGCTCTTTATTTTAAAGCAAAACCTAATTTCGATTCTATTTTTCCTGCTGTAATATATTTAAGAAATGACATGCGAATTTTAATGGAAACCTTACAATGGAATAATTAGTTTACAAGAGTCCAAGATTACTTACCTTTATTAGCGCAACAATCTTTTTTTACAACATTACCATTTTTAATAGCTTCATTTTTTAATAGCCTTATTAGTAAAAAAATCAACGGTTTTCATATTATTTACAGAGTAAGAGTCACTTGCTTTAGTTACCGTATTTTCTAATGAAGATGGTTTTACAATAGACTCATCATACTCCACTTGTGCTAATTTTTTTTCAAAATCAACTTTTGCAGACTTCACACCCTTCATAGTTGCTAATTTTTTTTCGATTGTTTTGGCACATCCAATCGCACAGGTCATCCCTTCTATGTTAAACTCTGCTTTGGCAAGAATAGCATCATCATCCAAATTATTATTTGGAACTGACTCAAAAGTTTCAACAGTTTTTAGTGGTGGTTCGATTTCATTTTTACAAGACCAAACGGCAACAGCAATT
>SGZC01000011.1 GCA_004213605.1 Flavobacteriales bacterium | reverse complement strand
ATTAAATTAAGTATTTTTCTGCTATAGGCTTAAATTTTAAATTCATTTAAAGATACCAAAAAAAATGATATTTTAGAGTATAATTTGAAAATTAAAAAGAGTAATATTATTGAGGTTTCACTTTTAAAGTCCATTCAAATTCAAAAACAGAAACTAAAGTACCATCTTCATTAATACCCTCAGACTTCATCCAACAAGTTTTTCCTTCACCACTTAAAACAGCATCTTTGATTGTTTGCTCGATCAATTTTCCATCATTACAGGTAAAGGTAATCTTTCCCGTAGCTTTTTTGTGAAAAGTAGCTTTGTTATTAGCTACTAACATCGATACATTTTCTTTTGATGCTCTAATACAATTCATCACGATCGCTCCTGTACTTAATTCGGCAGCCATCCCCTGTACAGCCCAAAATATGGATTTAAAAGGGTTTTGAGTAATCCAACGATGCCTAACGGCTACAGAACAGCTTTGGTGATCCATAGATTTTACCCGAATACCTAACCAAAATACAGCGGGTAATTTTAAAAAGGTAAAAAACGTAATCTTTTTTATATCTAAAGACATATCATAATTTTAACAAATATATTTAAAATAAAAATCTCCATAATAATATACAACAAGATTTATTAATATTATTTATAGTGCTGATTAACAATGTTTTATTTTATTTTAAATGTTAAAAAAGTGTTAATAATAGTACTATGCGTAACAAAGTACCTTTTTTTAGACATATATTTGTATAAGATTTTAATTTTTAATAATTCTTATTCATCATATTTAGAAAAAATAATTAATAGTTTATAAAATTAACCCAAAAATGAGCACCTTACTTTATCTAATTCTATCGATCGTATTTAATATTCTATCTAGTGGAATAAATAATAGTAACACCTCAGAAATTTCATTTAATCATTCTCTAAAAGTACATAAAAATCAAAAATATAAAGTAAAAGACCTTAAATCTCGTTATATAATTACTGAAGAAGAGTTATCGCAACATTTAGAAAGAATCTACTAAAAATAGTCAAATGAAAATTGAAAATACAAAAGCACAAATGCGAAAGGGTGTTTTGGAGTATTGTATCTTATCGATCTTAAAAGATGGAGAAGCCTATACCTCAGATATTCTTGAAACATTGAAAAATGCAAAAATGCTTGTAGTGGAGGGTACTGTTTATCCTTTGCTAACACGTCTAAAAAATAGTGGTCTTTTAGCATACCGCTGGGAAGAATCGACCAGTGGGCCCCCTCGAAAATATTATTCGCTTACAGAAACAGGAAAACTATTTTTAAATGAATTAAATACAACCTGGAGTGATTTACAAACGGCTGTAAAAAAAGTAACTAGAGAAAAAACAAAGAAATGAATAAAACAGTAAACATAAATTTAGCAGGAATATTTTTTCATATTGACGAGGATGCCTTTGCAAAACTTACCAACTATCTCAATGCCATACGAAATTCTTTTTCAGATCCAGATGGACAAGATGAGATCATAAAAGATATTGAAGTACGAATTTCTGAACTTTTTTCTGAAAAAATACATCGTACTTCCCAAGTAATTACTCTAAAAGAATTGGACGAAGTAATCTCAGTAATGGGGCAACCCGAAGATTATAAAGTAGACGAAGAGATATTTAACGATTCTGCTCCCAACGAAAAACAACAAACTAAGCGTGCATCATCCCACAAACAAGTGTTTAGAGATACTGATGATAAATTTATAGCGGGTGTTTCCTCTGGTTTAGGACATTATTTTGGAATAGACGTTATATGGATTCGTTTAGTTTGGGTAGCATTGGTATTTTTGGGGTTTGGAGCTCCAATATTGATATACATTCTCCTGATGATTTTAATTCCAGAAGCCACTACGACTTCCGAAAAATTAAAAATGAAAAGAGAACCTGTAAATATTTCTAACATCGAAAAAAAAATTAAAGAAGAACTCAAGAATACAGGTGAGAAAATAAGCTGGGATGAAACCCAATGGAAAAATAACGCAAAAGAAGGCGTTTCAGGATTCTTTACTACCGTAAAAAAAATTATAAAACTGAAAATATTTTTGTTAAAAAAAATAGCAAAAGGGCTTTTTAATGTATTTGGTAAATTGTTTGGAATATCATTAATAATTCTGTCTTTTTCAACTATTATATCACTAATAATTGGTTTATTTACAACAGGGATACCCTTTGGGTTTTTGGGATTGGTTGATTTTGACTACTCATCGATTGTTTTAGTAGATTTCTTTCCTTTTTGGCTTATCCTTCTATTGGTATTTTTAATTGTTGGTATTCCAGCTTTTGCACTCTTTATTCTGGGGTTAAAATTAATCATAACTAATTTGAAGTCGATAGGTATGACAGCAAAAATTATTTTAATAGTCCTTTGGATATTTTCAATTATTGGCTTAAGTAGTTTAGGAATAAAACAAGCAACTGAGCAAGCTTACGATGGTGAGTTTATTACAGAAAAAATGATTCCTATTAGAAAAAATGACACTTTAAAATTGAATATGCTTAGTAACGATCGTTATGAATACAATGAATCCAGAAGCGGTAACTTTCATTTAAAATCTGATGAAAATGGAAATAAAATCATTTATTCAAGTAATATTAGACTGATAGTTCGGTCAACTAACGATGCTACAGCAAAAGTATTCATAAATCGTAAAGCTGACGGTAACTCTTTTGAAAATGCAAAAGAAAGAGCAGCGGCAGTTGATTATCATTATATTTTCAATAACAACAAGCTAACTTTAAATAGTTATTTCACCACAGATATTAGTAATAAGTACAGAGATCAACTAGTGGAAGTAATTGTATATTTACCTATTGGTTCTATTTTGTATGCCGATAAAAACACTTTTTCGTATCATAGAAATAGTTCAAATTATAAAGATATTTTAAAGAATGGAGATGAAGAAAAACATTTATTAATCAATAACTTAAAAACTGTTTGCTTGGATTGTGAAGACCTATCATTTAACGTAGAACCAGAAATACCAAGTACTCCAAATGTTCCGAAAACCAATTTACAAGAAAAAAAACATGATTCAACCCAATGGGTAGAAGAGGTAAATGATCAATTTAAAAATTTAAATACCACAAATAATTAATATAGTTTTAAAATGAAATCAATTAAAATTCTACTATTTATCCTATTCGGAGTCTCCTTAAACTCCTGTTATTTGGCTGTTAATTTTGGAGATGAAGACGGAAATGGAAACCTGAAGACTGAGGAAAGATTTGTAAATCAAAATTTCGATAAAATTATCGGTTCGGGTGGGCTAGAAATTTATCTAACTGAAGGTTCTGAAAATAAAATAATTGTTGAAGCTGACGAGAATCTATTAGAAATTATCGAAACTACAATTTCTAACGGTATGTTAACCATTCAAACAAATAAAAACATAATTAGTTCAGAAGCTAAGAGAGTACTAATAACATTTAAAAATTTATCTGTCGTTAAAGCAAATAGTGGAACAACTATTACAGGAAAATCAATTATAAGAAATAAAATACTAACTCTTGAAAGTAGTAGTGGAGCAAATATAGATATGGAAGTTTTTGCAAAAGAATTATTTACTAAAACTAGTAGTGGTGCAAACATCAATATTAATGGAAAAGCTACAATGTTTTATGCAAAAACATCAAGTGGCAGCAAATTAAACGCAAAGGATTTAAACACTATAAATAGTAATATAAAGGCTCACAGTGGATCAAAAATTATGATAACTACTCAAAACAAACTTGAAGCCACTGCGTCAAGTGGAGGAAATATTCAATATTTCGGAAACCCCAATTCTGTTATTATTGATGCTGGTTCCTCCGGGAGCATAAAAAAAATATAATTCTTTTTCGTTTAAATGGAAAAAATAAAAATAGTTATTGTAGACAATTACGATTCGTTTACCTACAATTTAGTTCATATCCTAGAGGCCTTAGATGTAACTGTTACAGTTATAAGAAATGACCAATTTCAAATATTAGATCTTGAAGTATATGATAAAATAATGATTTCACCGGGTCCAGGAATACCATCTGAAGCAGGGCTTACAAAAAAGGTAATTCAAGCTTATTATAAAAAAAAACCTATTCTAGGGATTTGTATGGGGCACCAAGCAATTGCGGAATGTTTTGGAGGTGAATTAAACAATTTAAGCGAAGTTTTTCATGGCGTTGAAACAGCTATTTTTACTCGGAAGGATTATTTATTTAACGATTGCCCTAAGGTATTAAAAGTTGGTAGATATCACAGTTGGGCAGTATCAAAAACATTGCCTGAAAGCCTGGAGTCTATAGCCGAAGATAAAAATAAAATTAATATGGCATTACGACATAAAAACTATGACGTCAGGGGATTGCAATTTCACCCGGAAAGTATTTTAACTCCACTAGGGTTTCAGATTATTAAAAATTGGGTAAATCATTAGCGAAAAATTGAGCTATGAATTATTTAAAATATTCTAATTTTACTTTATTGTTATTTTTTTTAACCCAAAGCCTGTTAATTTCAATTAATGGATTATGAAAATAAAAGGACAAATAGTAGATCTTTATAAGCAAAGAATCTTTCAGGGAGAGATTTTAGTCGAGGACGGAAAGATAAAGTCAATTATTGAAAAAAAACATGATGTGAAAGACTTTATCATGCCTGGATTTATTGATGCACACATCCATATTGAAAGCTCTATGTTGGTTCCTTCAGAGTTTGCTAGGATTGCAGTAAAACATGGAACAATTGCAACTGTTTCCGACCCTCACGAGATAGCAAATGTTTTGGGAGTAAAAGGAGTTGAGTTTATGATTAATAACGGCAATCAAGTCCCTTTTAAATTTTATTTTGGTGCCCCCTCTTGTGTTCCTGCCACTACCTTTGAAAATGCGGGAGCAAACATTGATGCAAATGGAATTAAATGGCTACTTCAAAAAAAAGAGATTAAATATTTAGCAGAAATGATGAATTACCCTGGTGTACTTTTTGATGACGACGAAGTCGTTAAAAAGATATCCTGGGCTAAATATTTTAAAAAGCCTGTGGATGGTCACGCCCCTGACTTAAGAGGCAATGACCTTTCCAAATATATCCATTCAGGAATTAGTACAGACCATGAAAGCTTTACCTACGATGAAGGGCTAGAAAAATTACAAAAAGGAATGAAAGTAATTATTAGAGAAGGTTCTGCAGCTAAGAATTTTGATGCCTTAATTGATTTACTTCCTGAATATTTTGAAAACATGATGTTTTGTAGCGATGACAAGCATCCAGATGATCTATTGGTTGGGCACATAAATCAATTGTGCGCTAGAGCAATATCAAAAGGAATCGATCTCTTTAAAATACTACAAGCTGCTTGTATCAATCCAATAAAACATTATAATTTAGATGTTGGTACTCTTCAAGTTGGAGACCCTGCTGACTTTATTATACTTGAAGATTTAGTACGTTTTAAAACTAAAAAAACATATATAAATGGAATAGTAGTTTTTTCAGATGGAAAATCTAATATTAATTCTGTTCCATTTAAAAATTTGAATAATTTTAATACTTCCAAAAAAACAATAAATGATTTTAAATTTGAATCGAAATCACCAAAAATAAGGGTAATTGAAGCTTTAGAAGGTGAGTTAGTAACTAATGAACTAATTATAGAAAGTTTGATTCAAAATGGTAATATCATTTCTAATACTCAAACAGATGTATTAAAAATGACTGTAGTAAATAGGTATCAAAATCAACAACCAGCAATAGCTTTTATTAAAAATTTTGGATTAAAAAAAGGAGCCATTGCTTCTTCAGTCGGTCACGATTCACATAATATCATCGCTATAGGTGCAAACGATAAAGCTATATGTGAAGCAGTAAATTTGTTAATAGAAGTAAAAGGAGGTATTTGCGCGGTAAATGGTCCTGCTAAAAAAGTAGTTTCACTTCCAGTTGCTGGAATAATGAGCGATCAATCTGGCGAGGTTATAGGTCAACAATATGCTGATTTAAATCAAATGGCTAAAGAATTTGGGTGTACCCTAAATGCTCCATATATGACGTTATCTTTTATGGCATTGTTAGTAATCCCCTCGCTCAAGCTTAGTGATAAAGGATTATTTGATGGAAGTAAATTTGAGTTTACTTCCGTAGACGTATAAAAAAAAGTTATTCAAATTAATAAGTAATCTTTTTTTTAAGATTCTTAAATATTAACTTATTTCAAAGCTCCTAAATAACGTTCAGAATCCAATGCTGCCATACAACCAGTACCTGCTGCAGTCACAGCTTGCCGATATTCTTTATCTTGTACATCACCACAAGCAAAAACACCTGGTAAATTCGTTTTAGTAGTTTTTCCTTCAGTTATTAAATATCCAACCTCATCCATATCCAAAACGCCTTTAAACAAATTAGTGTTTGGTGTGTGTCCAATTGCTATAAAAACTCCAGTTACGCTAATAACTTCCTTTTCTTTAGTTTGATTATTAATTATACGAACTCCTTCAACAACACTATCCCCAAGTACCTCATCTATTTCAGTATGATACATGACAGTGATATTTTTTGTTTTGTTTACTCTATTTTGCATTGCTTTTGAAGCTCGCATGTAATCCTTGCGGACAAGTAGCGTAACTTTTTTACAGATATTTGCTAAATAGGTCGCCTCTTCAGCTGCAGTATCCCCTGCTCCTACTACCACAACGTCTTGTCCCTTATAAAAAAACCCATCACAAGTAGCGCAAGCAGAAACTCCTCCACCAATTAGTCGCTGTTCACTTTCTAATCCTAAATATTTTGCAGTTGCACCAGTAGAAATAATCACAGTTTCTGCTTGAATTTTAGTTTTATTATCTACAATTACTTCATGAATACCTCCTACCTCTTTACTTAAAGCGATTGAGGTTACCATTCCAAAACGAACTTCAGTACCAAATCGTTCCGCCTGATTTTGTAAATCATTCATCATAGCATTTCCATCAGTACCATCAGGGTATCCTGGGAAATTATCAACTTCTGTAGTCGTAGTTAACTGACCTCCAGGTTGCATTCCTGTATACATTACTGGATATAAATCTGCTCTTGATGCGTATATTGCAGCTGTATATCCCGCCGGTCCGGAACCAATAATCAAACATTTAATTTTTTCAATACTATCTGACATAACTATATTTTATATTTTTCAGTTGTCAAAAATAATACTTTAAACAATCAAACTAAATTGTTTTTAAAGAGAAAAAAAATCATTTATTAACTATTTTTAAAAAGAAATTAGTTCTAAAGTGGTCAAACAAATCAAATCTCATATCGTAATCTAAATGATATAAATCTCGGTTGTATATAGGTTCTTGACTCAGAAACAAATAAATTAGTGGCTGTATTGCTTATTCTTGAATCTGCGTCTAATAAATTTGTTGCGACTAATTCATATTCCCATTTGGCATCTCTATTTTTACGATAAGCTAGAGAAGCATTCCAGGTTTGAAAAGAATCACTATTTCCATTTTGTAGTCTTTGATGTGTATAGGTATAGTCTGATTTTAAAGTAACTGATTGCCATATATACGCATCAAAATCAATGGAAGGTGCATTGGTATAAAATGTTGTTTTGTTAGGCCCTTGATTGTTTTCAGAAATTCTGTAATTATACTTTAATTTGACGTTAGGCGCTTTTTTAAAATTAGTCCTTAAACTCGGAGTAAAGCTTTGGTTAAAACTTTCGTTTACAGATTGTCTAGCATCCACAAATTGATTTATATTACTGTAATTAAAGCTTAAATTGATAGTTGCTATTAATTTGCCGAAAGTACGTTGAACCCTTCCAAAAGCGGTGAGGCTTTCATCTGCAAAATTAGAATTGAAAAAAGTATTGGTCGTTATTATATTTTCAAAAAAAGTAATATTTCTAATTTGGTCTATATTGTTAGCGTAGGTAATACGACCAAAAACATTAGTATAATTAAAAAGATTAAAACTTGAATAGATTAAACTCAGATTATGTGATAGGGCGTTTTGTAACTCTGGGTTTCCAAATTGTATACTGTCGTAATTGTTCAGTACTAAACCTTTTGCGAGTTTTGTGACATCGGTGAATTGATTAGTCATATCATACCTAAAAGTAAGACTCTCACTATTTTTAAATTGAACACGAGTTTCAAAATCGGGCATAATTCTAAAAAAATCATCAGCATATTGATTGCCTAATTGAATGTTTTTGTTTCCATAAGAATGCAATGAAAATCCTGGAGTCATCGTGAATTTTCCAATTTTAACTCGATAACGAGCGGCTAAATAAATGTCATTAAATTTATATTCGACATCATTACTAATTAATCCATCATTGAATGTTGGGTTTGGGTCAAAAGTGGAATTGTTATCTAAAAACTGAAATAAGGTTGAATTAAACTTTTGATTACTTAATATGCTACCAAAAGTTAAGTTTAAATTACTTTTTGGATTTATGATGAAATAGTAATCTAGTTTCGCATCCAACTGATTCGATTTTATGCGTCTATCTTGAGCTAAATTATAATTAATTTGGTCTGTATTTAAACCTAAAGATTCAGCTGTAGCCTCATAATTTTCTTTTTCTTCTAGGACCGCATTGTAAAAGGGATCTTCATCGCTCCATAAATGCTGAATCTCTAAAGCAAATATGTTGGACTCATCCAACGTAAAATAATAATTTAAATTTTGGTTGATACTAAATGGAGTCGTCTCCTCAATTTGATTGGTATTGCCAATTACTGAAGACAATACATTTTGAGTTTGTTTATCATTTGAAATTCTAACTAAGATATCGTAATCAATTTGGTTGTTAAAGTTCGGTTTGTAGGAGGTACTTAATTTTAACAATCCCTGGGTTGAACGTTCATCTGTCGAATCTTCTTTTAATTCATTTGGAATTCCTAAATCTGAATCTGTATACTGTCTAAAAGTTCTTTCTTTTGAATCAATTCGGCTACTATTATAGATTGCAAACCCGGTGATATCTAAAGAGTTTTTTGGTGAGTAGCTAAAATTAGTAGCACCGAATATATTTTTTATGGCCAGTGCATTGGCTTGATTTGTAAGGAAATCCAAGCTATTGTTACCTAAATCTAAATTAGTTCCACTGCTTCTACTTGGTGGTTTAAAGCCTCCGTTGAAATTTCTAATATCTCTTCGATTTAATACCAAATCACCTGTGTTATTAAAGTCGCCAAGAAAGTTAAAAGTTGTTTTGGGCGAATAATAAAAAAGTTTAGGTTGTATTAAATACAAACCTTCATCATTTGCGGCATAACCTCCACCTGTTTTTACATTTCCGAACCAAAAATTTTCTTTTCCCTCTTTTAGTTTAATATTTAATGCAAAACTATCGGAGTTATTTCTAACACTCTTTAATTGCGATACTTCAGAATAATTTCGTAGAACTTGAATTTTGTCTACCGCATTAGATGGTATGTTTTTGGTTGCTATTTTTGTATCTCCGTCGAAAAAATCTTTCCCATTTACCATTAACTTATTAACTACTTTCCCTTCCACTTCTACTTGACCATCTTCATTTATTTCAACACCAGGGAGTTTTTCAATAACATCCTCTAAATTTCTCTCAGATCCGTTTTTGAATGAATCGGCATTATACACGATAGTATCTCCTTTTACAGTAATGGGAATTTCATAGGTAATTTGAACCTCATCTAAAACATTGTCGGGAACTAAAGTGAAATTTTTAATTTCATCACTTTCAGTAGTCTTTATCTGAACTTCTAGGCTTTTTTTTCCGATATAACTTACTTGAAAATTATACTGGGTGTTTTGTTGTAGTTCTAATGAGTAACTTCCTTTTTGATCAGTGATTGAATACGATTCCAATAGATTGGTAGATTTATCGATTGCAATGACGTTGGCAAGCTCGAGTGGATTACCAAGACTATCTTTAACGGTACCTTTGAAGCTAACTTGAGAAAATAAAGAGACCGCTGTAAACAAAAAGAACACTGAAAAAAAAATTGTTTTCATACACTGACACTGGTTTGAATTAAATATTTGGATGGGATAATTAATTTCTTCTTCGTCTACCTCTGTTATTTCTCATTTCTAACATCTTTCCAGTAATAATACTCTTGTATTCTTTTTTTGTAACTTCTTTACCTTTTTGGGGTGCTTCAATTTTTAACTTTTCATCTGGATTTATGACAATTTTGGAACACAGCATCGTAGTATTTCCAACATTAACCTCTAAAATTAAACCAGGCAGTCCCCAATATTCAAGGGGTCCTTGGCTAATAGGAATTTGAGGAGAATACCATGCGGTAACGTTTGTAGTTGGGATAGTTTCTTCCTCTAATACAGGTGGAGTTCCATCTAAAACGGTTTTAGGTATGGAATCAGATTGTTCTTTTTTGTTACTGGGTCTAAGTTCATTCCAAGAAAAATCGTACCAATTAAGGTCAGAATTAGGTATTGTAGCAGTTGCTTTAAAACAAATATAATTTCCTATTTGTTTTGTTTCTTTCCCTAAAACCCAGATAATATCTAACAAGTTGTCTTTTATCAAGAATTGTTTTCCATAGAATTCTTGTTTTTGGATCAGTTCTCTAGTTTTAACATTTTTATATTGTTTACCAGGTGTAAAATTTTTTCCCCAAGTATCAGTTGCCCCTGAGTAAGCGTCAACTTTTTCATCCTCTTTAAATATGGATTCCTCTTTGTTAAATGAAAGAATGTATGTTTTTTCAAGTCTATTTTTTAATCTTTCCTTGATTTGCTTTTTTTGTGCTTCATTCATGGTAGCACCAAATTTTCCAAGTTGCATGGTAGATTTTGAAAAGTAATAAGCTTTACCTTGAAACTCTTGAGAAAATATGGTGGGCGTTATAAAAAATAAGGTGGTGAATAAAAAAAATTTAGAAAATAAAATATTCATAGATTTAATTTTTTACTTTATGTTTAACAAATGTATGTTTTAATTATACAATAACGATTCGATTTTGACATTATTTAACATTCTTAATATAGTACAAAACAAATCTAGAAAAATATTTAAATTTTACTTATGAAAATGAACAGCCACTATCGTATATAAATTAGATAAATATCAATACTATATTAAGACTATTTTTTTAATCAAAAGTTTAATTTTATATAAAATATTATTTAATACCCATGAAGTATTAAACAATAACAAAAAATCATTTTTATTCATAAAAAAAGATCATATACATTATGACATTTTCAACCACAACCATTCAAGTTTTTATATCAATATTTTTATTTTTTTATATTGTAATGTTAATTTTTGTTTAACTACTTCAGTTTTTAATTAAACAATTTATATATTTACAAAAAATATATTTAGATGGCCAGAAAAAAAAATATAACCGAAGATGATTTAGTAACCAATTATATGGACTATATATTAACAAATGGTAAAAATCCAGATTCGGTATTTAGTTTTTCCAAGCAATATAATTTTCAAGAGAAGGACTATTACAAATTTTATGGAAATTTTAGCGCATTAGAACAATCCATATTTAAGATTTTTTATGATAAGACTGTTTTTTTACTAGAAAAAAATAATGAGTACCGAAATTACAGCCCTAGAGACAAGATGTTGAGCTTTTATTACTCTTTCTTCGAATTGCTCACTGCTAACAGGAGTTACGTGGTACACAGCATAGGATCACAAACTAAAAATTTAAAAAAAAGAGATACACTTAAACTACTCAAAAAAAGTTTTTGTGACTATGTAGATAAACTAGACATCTGTATTTTGGAAACAAACCAAGAGACTCTAGATAATATACAAAACAAAACATTGAGAGAATCTGCATGGTTCCAGCTAGTACTAACTATAAAATATTGGTTAGAAGACACTTCAGCGTCTTTTGAACGAACCGATATTTTCATTGAAAAAGCAGTCAATACTAGCTTTGATTTAATGGATACTACTCCACTAAGCAGTATACTAGATTTGGGTAAGTTTATTTATAAAGACAAACTTTTTAGGAACTAATGAAAACAATAGACAAAATTCCTACATCAAAAATCCAGAGGGCATCTAAACTTTTCAAAACGGGGGCAAAAGTTGGTGTGAATTATATCAAATATTACGGTGAGAAAATTGTCAGCGACGAAGATAAAGCTAAAGAGCGTCTAAATAAAAACAATGCAGAAGACATTTATGACGGATTAAAAAACTTAAAAGGTAGTGCTTTAAAGGTTGCTCAAATGCTTAGTATGGACAAGAATATTCTACCTGAAGCTTATGTAGAAAAATTTTCTTTATCACAATTTTCTGTCCCTCCGCTATCACCGCCTTTAGTGATTAAAACATTCAAAAAATATTTAGGAAAAGGTCCTAATGAATTATTTGACAGCTTCAATACTACCTCGGTTAATGCTGCAAGTATTGGCCAAGTTCATCAAGCTGAAAAAAATGGGAAAAAATTAGCTATTAAATTACAGTATCCAGGAGTAGCCAAAAGTATTTCATCAGATTTATCTTTAGTAAAACCCATTGCCGTAAAAATGTTTAATCTAAAAGGAAAAGATTCTGACAAATACTTCGATGAGGTTGAGGGTAAATTAATTGAAGAAACTAATTATCTGTTGGAGGTCCAGCAAAGTAATATGATCAGGGAAGCCTGTAAAAAGTTACCAAACATTAAATTTCCTGAATACTATAGTCACTTATCGTCAGAAAGAATAATTTCCATGGATTGGATGGAAGGTGAACATCTTTCTGAATTTACAAAGAAAAACAATGAACAAAATCAACTAAATAAATTGGGACAGACCCTTTGGGATTTTTATATGTTTCAAATTCACCAATTAAAAAAAGTTAATGCTGACCCGCATCCAGGAAATTTTTTAATTTCAAAAAAAGCAGAATTGATCGCCATTGATTTTGGTTGCATAAAAAAAATACCTGAAGAATTTTACATCCCCTATTTTGAATTAGCAGAGAAAAACAACCTCCAAGATCAAAAAAAATTTAAGATCAAATTATTTGAATTAGATATTCTCAGAAAAGAAGATACCGAAGAAGAGAGTGCTTTTTTATCCAAAATGTTTTTTGAATTACTGAGTTTATTTACGATGCCTTTTCAGTCGGAATACTTTGACTTCTCAGACCCGGTATTCTTTCAACAAATTGTTGAGCTTGGCGCTAAATTAAGTAAAAATTCTGAACTACGTAAAGTAAATGGTAATCGAGGTTCTAAGCATTTTATATATATGAACAGAACTTTTTTTGGACTCTATAACTTAATGTTTGATCTCAAAGCAAAAAATGTGAAAATTAATAATTATAAGACATTCTACTAAATATATATATTATGAAAACTAACGAAATTAAGAAGATGGAAATTAATGGTCAAAATTTAAATGGTTTGTCCGATAAAGAAATAGGTGATGACCATATATCAACAAGTCTTGAGACACCTTTGAGGGCAGATGCTTTTAAAATTTCTGATGAGGAAAAGAAAAGTAAAATCGCTTTTTTATTCGAAGAAATTATGAATGTTATGGGTTTAGATTTAACGGACGATTCATTGAAGGGTACACCAAATCGTGTTGCAAAAATGTATATTGACGAAATCTTTTCAGGATTAAACCCTTCGAACAAACCAAAAATCGCGTTGTTTGAAAATAAATACCGATACAATCAAATGTTAGTTGAAAAAAATATAACCTTTTATTCAAATTGTGAACACCATTTTGTTCCAATCATTGGAAAAGCTCATTTAGCATACATATCTGCTGGAAAAGTTATTGGTTTATCAAAACTCAACAGAATTGTTCAATACTTTGCAAAACGTCCCCAAGTTCAAGAACGACTTACTAACCAGATTGCAAATGAGCTATCTAAAATTTTGGAAACTGAAGATATCGCAGTAATTATAGATGCTAAACACTTGTGTGTATCCTCTAGAGGAATTAAAGATGAATCGTCTGCAACTGTAACCTCCTATTATGGAGGTGTTTTTAATGAATCACAAAAAATAACTGAATTACAAAATTACATCAATAATTAATTGAGTAAAAACAAATAATAGTAACTTAGTCTATTGAATAGATCCTGTTACAAGATCTGTAAATGAAATATAACTTAATCATACTGTTTATGCTCGCTTTTAATAGCAAATCCCCATTAGAGAACATGTCATCTGAATCTATATATGATATTGATATTAATAACTTAGCTGGAGAACCCATTAAATTAAATGATTTCAAAGGGAAATATCTATTATTTGTTAATGTTGCATCCGAATGTGGTTTCACCGGTCAGTATGATGATTTACAAAAATTATACGAAATTCATAAAGATAAATTAATGGTGATAGGAGTTCCTTGCAACCAATTTGGCAGTCAGGAACCTGGATCTGCAAAAGAAATCCAATCTTTTTGTAGGGCTAATTACCGAGTTTCTTTTTTAATGACTGAAAAAATAACGGTAAAAGGCAAAAACAAACATCCACTTTACCAATGGCTTACAGAGGAAACAAAAAATGGTAAAACCAGCACAAGTGTTAAGTGGAATTTCCAAAAATACCTAATCGGAAAAAACGGTGAATTTATTGATTATTACTACTCTCTAACAAAACCCTTGAACTCCAAAATCACCAAACATTTGAAATAAATGAAATTTTTGAAACTTTGTGTAGTTTTTTTGTTTTTAAATTTTAGCGCCTTAGCATTCGGGAATTGGCTCATGGATAACGGCCCAATGAAAAGCTGGTATATTCATCTCAATCAAGCACCATGGACACCTCCAGGTTGGGTTTTTGGCGTAGCTTGGACAACAATAATGATATGTTTTTCAGTATACTTAGCTCAGCTATTTAAAAAATCAATTACGATAAATCTGATCCTCTTGTATAGCGTGCAATTGGTATTAAATATAAGCTGGAATTATATATTTTTTAATCAACATGCTGTAGGATATGGACTCGCATGTATAATAGCGTTAACTGTAATTGTATTTATATTTTTAATTAGTTATAGAAAATTATTACAATACAAAAGCTTATTAATCGTTCCGTATTTTCTGTGGCTTTTAATTGCAACTTCACTCAACGCCTACATATATTTTTATAATTAGTAAGGCATCATCGTTAAGATGATCTTTGAAATTTACCCATAAATAAATCCTTTTAAAAAAAACTCATTTTATCAATCAAAAATTCGTTAGCTTATCCTATCTCCGATTTTTATTTCTTTTTGAGGACGATGACTTAGCTTTATTTCGATTGTTATTAGAAAATTTATTCTTATTTCTTGGAGTAGATTTTCCTTGTCCATGCCCTCTTTTCAATGGTTCTGTAGAGGCGTTTGGATCAGGCTCGTAACCTTCAATTATCTCAGTAGGGATATTGATTCCAACCAATTTTTCTATGGATGTTAAATAAGTCGTTTCATCGGCACTAACTAATGACAATGCTTCCCCACTGGCTCCTGCTCTTCCAGTTCTACCAATTCTATGGACATAATCTTCGGAAATATTAGGTATTTCAAAATTAATTACATGAGGCAATAAGGGAATGTCCAAACCTCTGGCGGCGATATCCGTAGCTACTAAAACTCGTATAGTATTGCTCTTAAAACCAGCCAATGCTTTAGTTCTAGCTCCTTGTGTTTTGTTTCCATGTATTGCTGCAGCAGAAATTCCAGCACTTATCATTTTTTTACAAAGTCGATTGGCTCCATGTTTTGTTCTCGTAAAAACTAAGACTTGTTTCCAATGTCCATCAGAAATTAATTTTATAATTAATCTTGTTTTTTTATCCTTTGCGACTCGATAAATTTTTTGATTTATTTTGTCAACTGTACTATTTCCTGGAGAGACCTCAACTATGGCAGGTTGGTATAAAAACTCTGTTGCTAATTTTTTAATATCCTTTGAAAAGGTTGCGGAAAATAATAAGTTTTGAGTTTTTGAGGGCAATAGCGAAATTATTTTTTTTACATCTCTTAAAAAACCCATATCAAGCATTCGATCTGCTTCATCTAACACTAAAATTTCTACATTTGAAAGTGAAAGAAATCCTTGGTTTTGTAGGTCTATCAAGCGTCCTGGAGTTGCAATTAATACATCTACCCCTCTCTTTAATGCAGTTACTTGTGGTCGTTGATTAACCCCTCCAAATATAACTGTAGATTGAACATTTAAAAATTCACTGTAGGATGTTACATTCGCATAAACTTGAGCTGCCAATTCTCTAGTGGGAGTAATTATTAAAGCTCTAACCTTCCTTCTTTTTTGGGACTGTCCTTGAAATAATCGTTGTAACATTGGCAAAGTAAAACCAGCTGTTTTACCTGTTCCAGTCTGCGCAGAAGCTAAAATATCCTTGCCTTTAAGAATTAAAGGAATCACTTTTTCTTGAATAGGTGATGGTGAATTATAACCTTGGTTATGTATAGCTTTTAATAAGGCTTTAGATAAACCCAATGATTGAAATGACATAAGAGAATTTATAAATGACAAGAAATAGTCATTTTTATTTGGTTCAAATATACTGTTAATAATCTTAATTGATTAAAATAAAAAAAGCCTAACTAAATTATATCAATTAGGCTTTTAGTGTCGGGATGAGAGGATTCGAACCTCCGATCTCTGGTCCCCCAGACCAGCACTTTAACCGGACTAAGCTACATCCCGGTTGAAAAGGTAAAAATATACATAAAAAGTAATCTATCAAATATCTCACTATTTTAATTACATTAATATTTAGGTAAAAAAGTGCAATTCCGTTACCTTTGTAAAAACCTTTTTTATGCTTGTAATTGGAATAGCCGGAGGAACAGGAAGTGGCAAAACTACTGTAGTTAACCAAATAATACAAGAATTACCGGAAGGTGAAGTTTGTGTTATCTCTCAAGATTCATATTATAAAGATACTAGTCATTTGTCTTTAAACGATCGAACAAAAATTAATTTTGATCATCCAAAAGCAATCGATTTTGATCTTTTGGTTGCACATCTTAAGCAATTAAAGAAAGGGAAAGCCATAGAACAACCCATTTATTCTTTTGTAGAACATAATCGTACAAAAGAAACCATTACTACGCATCCAAAAAAAGTAATTATAATAGAAGGTATATTGATATTAACCCATACAGACATTCGAAAACTATTTGACATAAAGCTTTATGTTCATACGGACAGTGACGAACGGCTAATTAGAAGGTTAAGGAGAGATATGGCAGAAAGAGGTAGAAATTTAGATGAAGTTTTAGATCGCTATCAAAACACCTTAAAGCCTATGCATCAACAATTTATAGAGCCTACCAAAGAGTTTGCAGATATTATTATTCCTAACAATAGATACAATACAGTTGCAGTAGGGCTTTTAAGAAAAATAATCAATCAAAGATTAATTGAAAATTGAAGCTAATCTCTAAAATAAAAAATAATAAATGGATTCGAATCATTAGTAACAAATATTTGATCATTACGGTATTCTTCGTTTTTTGGATGCTTTTTTTTGATACTAACTCATTTTTGATTCATAAAGAATTAAATGATGATATTAAAAAATTAGAAGAAAATAAAAAGGCGTACCTAGAAGAAATAATCAATGATAAAATATTTATTGATAAAATGAAAGACAGTGCAGAAATTGAAAAGTTTGCTAGAGAACAATATTACCTTAAAAAAGAAAACGAAGAAATTTATTTAATAGAACACGAAGATAGTGTTAAAACAAAAAATAAATGAGCGATTACTTGTTTAGTGAATTTAATGAAATTTCATCAAAAGAATGGAAACAAAAGATTCAAGTAGATTTGAAAGGTGCCGATTATAACGATACGCTCATTTGGAAAAATATAGAAGGAATTGACGTAAAGCCTTTTTATCACTTGGATGAAATAAAAACCAATCATTGTTCAAAAGAAATAACAAACCCTACTTATTGGAATATTGCACAAACCATCTTTGTCAATAAAGAATCCATCAGCAACCATTTTATCCTGAACGCTCTAAAAAACGGTGCTGAATCAATTATACTAAAGGCAGATAAAGAATTTGACATACCGGTTGTTTTCAAAGATTTCCCTTTTGAAAAAGCTACTATATATTTTAGTTTTAACTTCCTCTCTAAATCGTTTATAAAAAATCTTATTAATTACTTTTCCAATAAGAACAGCAATGTTTATTATAATTTAGATCCTATTGGAAAATTAACCAGAACAGGAAATTGGTATTATAATTTAAATGAAGATTTTGAGATTATTAGAGCCGTTAAAGACAACTATAATCAAGAGAATTTCCTTGCTGTTGATGCTAGTATATTTCAAAATAGTGGGGCTAATATGACACAACAATTGGCCTACAGTTTAGCGCAGGCTAATGAATATCTAAACCATTTTAAGGATTCCGATTTAGTAGATTTTAAAATTACGTTTAAACTTTGTGTTGGATCAAATTATTTTTTTGAAATAGCTAAAATAAAAGCTTTACGTGTACTGTATAAATTACTTGCGAAAGAATACGGTGCTTCAGAGACTTGTCATATCATTACCATGCCATCTCATCGCAATAAAACTATTTACGATTACAATATTAATATGCTTCGAACCACGACAGAATATATGAGCTCTATAATTGGGGGTTCTAATACAATTTGTAGTGATGCCTATGATTCTATTTTTCATAAAAGCAACGAGTTTGGAGAAAGAATTGCAAGAAACCAACTGCTGATTCTCCGAGAAGAGAGTTATTTCAAAGCATCAAACAATCCTGTTAAAGGATCCTATTATATTGAATATTTAACCGGACAACTTTCAGATAAAGCGTTGATTTTATTTAAGGATATTGAAAGTAATGGGGGCTATTTAAATCAATTAAAAAAAGGAGTCATTCAAAGAAAAATTAAAGAAAGTGCATCAAAAGAACAAGATTTATTTAATTCAGGAAAATTAACTTTATTAGGAACCAACATTCATCAAAATCCGAAAAATCAAATGAAAAACAATCTTGAATTGTATCCTTTTTCAAAATCCAATCCAAGAAAAACATTGATTGAGCCAGTATTAGAGAGACGTCTATCCGAGATCAATGAGCAAGAAAGACTAAAAAAAGAAGATTAACATGAAAAATTACAGTTCATTAATTATTTTTATTTTAATCATCATTAGCTGCAAGGAGCCCATAGATTATCAATTTAAAAACAGTCCTAAAACTGTTGATTGCAATGGTATAAATTATGAATTAGCACATGATGCTTATTATAGTTTTAGACAAGACATAGCTATTTATGTTAAAAATTTAAGAATTGGCTACAACAATCTTAATTATCAAGAAAGTTTAGGCTATTTTATTTATCGAGGCGCCCAAGGCAATTTCGATTTTAGAGAGATGGTAACACCACATACTAGAAAATTACTAACACTATTAAAAAAAAATGAGGATTTATGGGATACAACCTCAGAAAAAAGTAATTTAAATTATCACTCAGAATTTGTGAGTTGTTTGGTTGAAAACATAAAAAATGAAGATATAAAAACAACCCTCCAAGCATTAATAAAGACCAACACCATGAACTCAAGTATTTTTGCAGAAAATTACAGAGCCAATGTATTTGACAGTAATATCGATAATCATTTCGGCATGTTGATTGCTTTTGACACTTATTACCAACATTTATATAAAATGGAATTTTAATCGGTATATGAAACGTAAAAATCTACAACATCTTAATTTTCCATCCTCTGAAAAATCGTTCCATCAGGTTAAAAAATACAAGCATCAAAATTTTATTGCTGGCATTCCTCCATTTCTGAGAGGACCCTACTCAACCATGTATGTAAGGAGGCCCTGGACTATTCGACAATATGCTGGTTTTTCAACTGCAGAGGATAGTAATGCATTTTACAGAAGAAATTTAAAAGCAGGTCAAAAAGGACTTTCAGTTGCTTTTGATTTAGCTACTCATCGTGGTTACGATAGCGACCATAAACGAGTGGAAGGTGATGTCGGAAAAGCGGGTGTCGCTATTGATACTGTTGAGGATATGAAAATTTTATTCGATCAAATACCTTTGGATAAAATGAGTGTATCGATGACTATGAACGGAGCGGTATTGCCAATCATGGCTTTTTATATAGTGGCAGCAGAGGAACAAGGAGTGGCTCAAGAATTACTTTCAGGAACCATACAAAATGACATTTTAAAAGAATTTATGGTTAGAAACACCTACATCTATCCTCCTACACCCTCAATGAAAATTATTAGTGACATATTTGAATATACCTCCAAATACATGCCTAAATTTAATTCTATCTCTATTTCAGGGTATCACATGCAAGAGGCTGGAGCTACTTGTGAAATTGAGTTAGCTTACACTTTGGCTGACGGTCTTGAGTATATTAGAACAGGAATTAATGCAGGGATGGATATCGATGTATTTGCACCTAGACTTTCCTTTTTCTGGGCAATAGGTATGGATCATTTTACAGAAATTGCAAAGTTAAGAGCCGCAAGAATGCTTTGGGCAAAATTGGTTCAAAGATTCAATCCAAAAAATTCAAAATCACTAACCCTAAGAACACACTGCCAAACCAGTGGATGGAGCTTAACAGAGCAAGATCCCTTTAATAATGTAGCTCGAACCTGTATTGAGGGTGCAGCTGCTGTATTTGGAGGTACACAATCTTTACATACGAATGCGCTTGATGAAGCCATCACATTGCCAACTGATTTTTCTGCTAGGATTGCTAGAAATACTCAATTATATCTTCAGAGTGAAACACAGATTACTAAAACAGTAGATCCATGGGCAGGAAGCGAATTTGTTGAAAAGAAAACAGAAGAAATTGCAAAAAAAGCTTGGGAGTTGATTCAAGAGATTGAAGAATTAGGTGGAATGACAAAAGCAATTGAAGCTGGAATTCCGAAATTAAGAATTGAAGAAGCAGCAGCTAAAAAACAAGCACGCATAGATTCTAATCAAGATACAATTGTAGGGGTTAACAAATACAGATTACTCAAAGAAGATCCCCTGCAAATTTTAGATATTGAAAATGAGAAAGTAAGAAATTCTCAGGTCAATCGAATCCAGAAGATTAAAAATAAAAGAGATCCTCATAAAGTTAAAAGTGCGTTATTAAAAATAACAGCAACAGCTAAATCAGGTAAAGAAAATTTATTAACTTTAGCAGTTAATGCTGCTCGAGCAAGAGCAACCCTTGGTGAAATTAGTGATGCATTGGAGGTTGTGTTTGGTAGGCATAAAGCAAAAATAAAATCATTTAGCGGCGTGTATAGTAAAGAAATCAAAAAAGACCCATCCTTTGAAAAAGCAAGAGAGCTTGCTAATAAATTTGCTGAATTAGAGGGAAGACGGCCGCGTATAATGATTGCAAAAATGGGACAAGATGGTCATGATAGAGGGGCAAAAGTGGTTGCTACCGGATATGCAGATGTGGGTTTTGATGTTGATATCGGGCCTTTATTTCAAACTCCTGAGGAGGCAACGAAACAAGCCATAGAAAACGATGTTCATATTATTGGTGTTTCCTCACTAGCTGCAGGACACAAGACCCTAGTTCCTAAAGTAATTGAAGAGTTAACAAAATACAATCGTGAGGATATTATGGTAATAGTTGGAGGTGTGATACCTCCTCAAGATTATCAATTTTTATTCGATGCTGGTGCAGTTGCTGTGTACGGTCCTGGAACAAAAATTAGTGAAGCAGCTATCGATTTATTACAAATATTGATTGATTCCATAGATTGAGCAGAGATCATAACAAAATAATGGAAGCTGTAATTTCAAAAAATTAAATTTCAATCATAAAAAACCAATTTGATCACAAAATTTTAATCATGAATTATAAAAATAAAATGTTACGCGACAACGCATTAGAAGGTAAAACAATTGTAGTAACTGGTGGAGGTAGTGGCCTCGGAAAAGCAATGACGACCTATTTTTTAGAATTAGGAGCGCAAGTAGTAATTACCTCCAGAAATATAGAAAAATTACAAAAAGTAAAAACTGAATTAGAAAATCAAACCGGAGGAAAAATCCTTCCTGTACAATGCGATGTGAGACATTACGACCAGGTTGAAAACCTAGTAAAAGAATCGATAGCAGCCTTTGGCAAGGTCGATATTTTATTAAATAATGCTGCTGGAAACTTTATTTCTCCAACAGAGCGACTCTCTGCAAATGCCTTTGATACTATCATAGATATTGTGTTAAAAGGGACTAAAAATTGTACGCTTGCTTTTGGGAAGCATTGGATAGCTAAAAATGAAACCGAAAAAGTAGTTTTAAATATTGTGACTACATATGCTTGGACAGGATCTGCCTATGTAGTTCCAAGCGCCACTGCCAAAGCTGGGGTATTGGCCTTAACGAGATCTCTAGCAGTAGAGTGGGCTAAATATGGAATGCGATTTAATGCCATTGCACCTGGCCCCTTTCCTACAAAAGGAGCATGGGATCGATTACTTCCTGGTGATTTAAAAGAAAAATTTGATCTGTCTAAGAAAGTACCATTAAAACGAGTTGGTGAACATCAGGAATTGGCCAATCTAGCGGCTTATTTAGTTTCCGAATTTTCGGCATACGTAAATGGCGAAGTAATTACTATTGATGGTGGAGAGTGGCTAAAGGGTGCGGGGCAAATGAATTTACTGGAGGATGTTCCAAAAGAAATGTGGGACATGTTAGAAATGATGATTCGTGCTAAAAAAAATAAATAAAAAAGTATCTTTTTTTAGGAGTTTTTAAAACTTAACCTGTTATCACATTGTTCATTACCTGTTAACAAAAATAGCTTTAAAACCGCTTAAATAATTGTATTTTTAATGCAAATACTTGCTTTATATTTATGGGAAAAATAATAGCTATTGCTAACCAAAAAGGTGGTGTTGGAAAAACAACTACTTCTGTAAACCTAGCAGCCTCTTTGGGAGTTCTTGAAAAAAAAGTGCTCTTGATAGATGCTGATCCTCAAGCAAATGCTTCTTCTGGATTAGGTATTGATATCGATACCGTCGAAAATGGAACTTATCGACTACTAGAACACAGCATAGAGGCAAAAAAAGCAATACTATCGACCAACTCTCCAAATGTTGACATTATCCCGGCACATATTGACCTAGTAGCTATAGAAATAGAGTTAGTTGATTTCGACGACCGTGAATATATGCTAAAAAAAGCCATCATTCATTTAAAAAAATCATATGATTACATCATAATTGACTGCGCTCCTTCATTGGGTCTGCTCACGCTAAATGCATTAACCGCATCGGATTCCGTAATCATTCCAATACAATGTGAATACTTTGCGCTAGACGGTTTGGCAAAATTATTAAATACCATAAAAAGTATTCAAAGGGTTCATAATAATTTGTTGGATATTGAAGGTTTATTACTCACCATGTACGACTCAAGGCTTCGTTTATCAAATCAAGTTGTTGAAGAAGTAAAAAAACATTTCGATAAGATGGTTTTCAAAACAATTATACAACGAAATGTCCGTTTAGGTGAAGCGCCTAGCCATGGGGAAAGTATTATAAGTTATGACTTAGATAGTAAAGGTGCAACTAATTATTTAAGCTTAGCTCAAGAATTAATCGAGAAAAACGAAACGGAGTAGATGGCGAAAGCAACAAAAAAACAAGTTTTAGGTAGAGGGTT
>SGZC01000109.1 GCA_004213605.1 Flavobacteriales bacterium | reverse complement strand
AATCGTATTTACCAAAAACTTTTGCTTTATTTTGACTCTTTTTTGTAATCAAATCCTGAGCTATGGAAATTCTTTTTGAATCTATATCACAGATTGCTGTTACTTTACAGTCATCTCTTAATAATAGGTTATTTAAATGATTGATTCCTCGGAGGCCAACACCAATTAAGCCAATATTTAGTGTTTTTTTGATACTAGAACTCCCAAACGTTAATTGTGGAGCCAAAGCAATTCCCGCTCCTAGAGCTGCGGTTTGCTTTACAAAATTTCTTCTTGAACTCATGGTGATTAATTTAATTGTACGTGGTTACCTAACAAATTTAAAATAATTATGGAAATAGTGTAAGTATTCAAGTTTAATTTTGACTATAGTTTTATGAAAATGAATTTTATAAAAAAGTAGGAACTGCTCGTTGCAATATTTTAAAAGTATACCATACCATTGATAAATTATTTAGCAAAAAACAAATGATTAAATAATAAATAATCATAACATTTATTATTTTTACAGTCTTAAAAACAACTCCGACACATTCGGAAAAATAACACTTTATGAATTTACACGAATACCAAGGAAAAAAAATACTAAACAGTTTTGGAGTTGAAATACAACGAGGAATTGTTGCACAAAGTCCAGCTGAAGCTGTTGCTGCTGCTAAAAAATTAACGGAAGATACCGGCACTAATTGGCACGTTATAAAAGCACAAGTTCATGCCGGTGGACGTGGAAAAGGCGGAGGTGTTAAATTAGCTAAAAACCTGGCTGAGGTAGAACAAATTTCAGATCAAATCATTGGAATGCATCTAGTAACTCCCCAAACAACTGCTGATGGAAAACTAGTAAGTCAAGTGTTGGTTGCAGAAGATGTGTATTATCCAGGAGATTCAGAACCCAGCGAATTTTATATAAGTGTTTTAATGAACAGAGCTACTGGTAGAAATATGATTATGTATTCTACGGAAGGGGGAATGGATATTGAAGCAGTCGCTGAAAATACGCCCCATCTCATTTTTAATGAAGAAATTGATCCTACTATGGGATTGCTTCCTTTTCAGGCCCGAAAAATTGCATTTAATTTAGGATTAAGTGGTAAGGCTTTTAAACAAATGACAAAGTTTGTTTCCGCTCTTTACTCAGCTTACGTTAAATCAGATTCATCATTGTTTGAAATTAATCCAGTGTTAAAAACAAGTGATGATCGTGTTATTGCTGTAGATGCGAAAGTAACTATCGATGAAAATGCTTTGTTTCGTCACAAAGATTACGAAGTTTTAAGAGATTTAAGAGAGGAAAACCCAGTGGAAGTTGAAGCAAAAGCAGTAGGCTTGAGTTATGTAGATTTAGATGGTAACGTTGGTTGTATGGTTAACGGAGCTGGATTGGCAATGGCAACTATGGATTTAATAAAACAAGCAGGTGGAGATCCTGCTAATTTTTTAGATGTAGGAGGTACAGCAGACGCAGAACGTGTTGAAATTGCCTTTAATTTAATTCTGAAGGACCCTAGTGTAAAAGCGATATTAGTAAATATATTTGGAGGTATTGTTAGATGTGATAGAGTAGCCCAAGGAATTATAGATGCCTATAAAAGCATAGGCTCTATTGAAGTTCCAATAATAGTACGTTTAGAAGGAACTAATGCTGATATTGCAAAAAAATTAATCGACGAAAGTGGTCTAGATGTTTATAGTGTTATTGAATTTCAAGAAGCTGCTGATAAAGTACAAGAGGTTCTAGCCTAATTAAACTAACCGTCTTATTCTAAATTTAAAAAACCTTAATTTATTAAGGTTTTTTTGTTGTACCCCTCTATTAATAACCTTGAATATGACCGAAAATATTGAATCGCAGTAGATTAAACAATGAATTTATAAAATATTGTTAATGTGCAAGTTATAATTAAAATTTAGTACGCTTGAATAATATTTTTATTCTATATTTACGATTATAAATTGATTTCTAAAAAAATATATTCCAATAGAAAACTTTATTGTTTTTACAAGACTAATAGTTTATAAGAAATGGTTGAGATTTCATAATTGAAATTTAATTTGGTTAGTTAGTTGATATGGCCACGTGTTACTCAATCGGCACGTGGTTTCTTTTTTAGAAAACTAACTTCGTAATTTCTCGGAAATATTTAATGATTCCCTTAGGGATTCTTTTAAATCTTTTAATTCTTTTTCATTCAAATATCGCCATTCCCCGGTAGGTAATTTCCCCAATTTTATATTCATAATGCGTTCTCGTTTTAGAGTCTCCACTTCGTAGCCTAAATGTTCACACATTCTTCTTATTTGACGATTTAAACCTTGTATTAAGGTGATTTTAAATACGAACCGACCAATTTTTTCAACTTTACATTTTTTTGTAACAGTATCTAATATTGGGACTCCCGATGCCATTCTTTTAATAAAATTATCCGTAATTCTTCTATCTACTTTTACAACGTATTCTTTTTCGTGTTGATTTCCTGCCCTTAATATTTTATTTACAATATCTCCGTCGTTCGTCATTAATAATAATCCTTCACTCGGCTTATCCAGTCTGCCTATATGAAATATCCGTTCTTTATGGTTAATAAAGTCCACAACATTCCCTTCAATTCTTCGATCTGTTGTACAGGTGATTCCTACAGGCTTATTTAAAGCGATATAGACTAATTGTTCGTTTTTTGCGATGGTTATATTTTTTACTTTAATAATATCATTAGGTAGCGTGCGATCACCCAAAGATGCAACTCGATTATTAATAGTTACTAACCCTTGTTCTATAAGTTTGTCAGCCTGTCTTCTAGAGCAATAACCACTTTCACTAATTGCTTTATTTAGTCTTTTTGAATCTTGATGGTATACCATTTTATAATTTTTTTAGAAGCTCTATTTCTTTTTGATAGTACTTGATTGTATCTCTTAATTTTGCAGCTGCCAAAAAATCCAGCTCTTTTGCTGCTTTTTCCATTGCTTTTCTGGTATCTCTAATTTTCTTCTTAAGTTGAGGTTGGCTTAAATATTCATTTTCAGATTCTGCAGCAAGATTCTCAATTTGTGCACCGGTATAAAATTCCTGTTTTTCTTTCGTAAGTGCATTATCTAAAGATTTTTTTATTGCTCTTGGGGTGATATTATTTTTTGTATTGTAGGCTACTTGTTTTTTACGACGATATTCCGTAGAATCTATAGTTTGTTGCATACTTTTAGTTATTTTATCGGCATACATAATGGCTTTACCGTTTAAATTTCTAGCAGCACGACCGACTGTTTGTGTTAAAGATCTGGTAGATCTTAGGAACCCTTCTTTATCGGCATCTAAAATGGCTACCAATGAAACTTCTGGTAAATCCAGACCTTCCCTCAATAAATTGACACCAACCAAAACATCAAAAATCCCCAAACGTAAATCCTGCATGATTTCAACGCGTTCTAAGGTATCTACATCACTGTGTATGTACCTGCAACGTATTTCAATTCTTCCCATATACTTAGTGAGTTCTTCAGCCATTCTTTTAGTAAGTGTAGTAACTAAAACTCGCTCGTCTTTTTCAACGCATAACTGAATTTCTTCCAGTAGATCGTCAATTTGATTAAGACTTGGGCGAACCTCTATCGGGGGATCCAATAGTCCAGTAGGTCTTATAATTTGTTCTACATAAATTCCGCCACTCTTTTCCAATTCGTAATCTGCAGGTGTTGCGCTTATATAGATTACTTGATTTTGCATAGTAACAAATTCATCGAACTTGAGGGGTCTGTTGTCCATTGCTGCAGGTAATCTAAAGCCATATTCTACTAAATTTTCTTTTCTCGATCGATCGCCTCCATACATCGCTGAAACTTGAGGTATCGAAACATGACTTTCATCTACTATCATTAAATAATCATCAGGAAAAAAATCCAATAAACAGAAAGGTCTTGTTCCTGGTAGGCGTTTATCTAGGTACCGAGAATAATTTTCAATTCCACTACAATAGCCTAATTCTCGTATCATTTCTAAATCAAAATTAGTACGCTCTTCGAGTCTTTTTGCTTCCAAATGCTTCCCAATTTCCTTAAAATAGGCGAGTTGTTTAGTTAGATCATCTTGGATATCTACTATGGCTTCTTGTAAAACATCTGGTGAGGTAACAAACATATTAGCAGGATAGATATTTAGTAATTCATATTTATCTATGATTTCATTTGTCTGCACATTAAAAATTTCAATTTCTTCAATTTCGTCTCCAAAAAAGTGAATTCTGAATGCATCATCTGCATAGCTTGGAAATACATCAATCGTATCTCCTTTAATTCTAAAATTACCATGTTGAAAATCTGCCTCTGTTCTAGAATAGAGACTTTGAACTAGATGGTGGAGTAATTGAGTCCTTGAGATGATTTGTCCTTTCTGTAATTTGATGATGTTTTTCTTAAACTCAGTTGGATTACCAATTCCATATAAACAAGAAACCGATGCTACTACAATAATATCACGTCTTCCTGAAAGTAATGATGATGTAGTACTTAGTCTCATTTTTTCAATTTCATCATTAATCGAAAGATCCTTTTCTATGTAAAGTCCAGTAGATGGAATATACGCTTCTGGTTGATAATAGTCATAGTAGGATACAAAATATTCTACCGCATTGTTGGGAAAAAACTGTTTAAATTCAGAATACAATTGAGCAGCTAGTGTTTTATTATGTGCTAAAACTAAAGTTGGCTTTTCAACTTGTTCAATTACATTGGCTATCGAGAATGTTTTTCCACTACCAGTAACACCAAGAAGGGTTTGGTCTAATTCGCCAGCTGCTATACCCTCCACTAATTGCTTAATTGCTTGTGGTTGATCACCCGTCGGAACAAATTCAGAAACGATATTAAATTTCATAGAAAAAAAAATACACTACAAAATTAAGAAAATGCATTTCAATTGGGAGATTAAAAAAACTTTTTAATGTTTTATAAGTGTTGCTTTTGGGAATTATTTTTGTTTGTTACGTTTTAGTTCCAATTTTCATTAAAATCTAAATCACCATAATCTTCCAAATCTAAATCGTCGTCATATAGTCTATCATCGGTCTCTTTACCTTCAGCTATAAATGCTTTTTCAGGCGCTTCATCTGGTAAATTTCCATGAGAAAACATAAGGTTGGGATAGGTTTGGTTGGGATCCGGTTCGGCGATGTCTGCCAACTCCACTAAAAAAGTCCACATATTTAAAAAATCATACACATATAACAATCTTGGTTGATGTCTATCAGTAACGTCATCGATTGAAGTTTCATTCATT
>SGZC01000108.1 GCA_004213605.1 Flavobacteriales bacterium | reverse complement strand
TCATTTTTGGGAGTTTTTTTAATGTTGGATAAAGGTTTAACCTCCTTTTTACAAGAAAGAAATAAAGTGGCGCTAGTTAAAGCAAGGCTTAAAATTTTTATTGTTTTCATAATATGAGTTATTTGGGTTAAAAAATAATTTTAAGTAATTTTCTCACACATGAAATTTTATAATTTTAATTAGAAATCGAATTTTAATTGAACTGCTACCACCTTTTCTTTAGCAGGTTTCCCTTTATCGGTATTGAGGTTCGATAATGAAATTCCCAATAACCGTACCGAGTTTTTCATAGTCGATTGATATAACAATTCTTTAACAGTTTCGACTATTACATTTTTATCTGAAATATAATAGGGCAACGTTTTGCTTCTAGTTTGTAACGTAAAATCACTGTATTTAATTTTAAGGGTAATCGTTTTTCCCGCAACTTTACTTTTTTTAAGGCGTTTTTCAACCTCTTTTGCAATGTCTTCTAGTTTTTTAATCATAAATATTTCCGAAGAGATATTTTCGCTAAAAGTACGTTCTGCTGCAAGCGATTTGCGAGTTCTAGAGGTTTTTACTTCGCCAAAATGTTGGCCTCTTACAACGTTGTAATAAAACCTTCCACTCTTGCCAAAATGTTCATCTAAATATTCATTAGATTTTTCTTTTAAGTCTTTACCAGTAAAAATACCATGGCGATACATTTTCTGAACCGTTACTTTACCAACACCAAAAAACTTTTTGATATCTAACTTTTCTAAAAAATCAATAACCTCACTTGGAGGTACTGTTTTTTGCCCATTGGGTTTGTTGATATCACTCGCTACTTTTGCTATAAATTTATTGATAGAGATACCAGCTGAAGCATTTAAGCCTGTTTTTTCTTTTATTTTTTTCCTAATTTCTTCTGCAATTAAGCTTGCGCTTGGATTTCCTTTTTTGTTTTCTGTAACATCTAAATAAGCTTCGTCTAAGGATAGAGGCTCTACTTTATCAGTGAATTCATAAAATATTTTTCTAATTTGATCAGATACTTCATGGTATCGTTTAAAGTTAGATTTTACAAATATGAGGTCCGGACAATTTTGCATAGCAATCACACTACTCATGGCAGAACGAACTCCAAATTTTCGAGCCTCATAACTTGCAGCACTTACCACTCCTCGCTTTGAAGTTCCGCCAACAGCAACAGGTTTTCCTCTCAATTCTGGATTGTCTAATTGCTCAACAGAGGCATAAAATGCATCCATATCTACGTGTATTATTTTTCTTTGGAGAAGTTCTTCCTTCATCCTATAAATTTATAATATCTTAGATAATTATTTGTGAATTATAAATTAAAAGATTTCCGTATTTACGGAAAATGAATATGATAGAAATTGAAAGAAAATTTTTAATAGTTTCAGATAAGTACAAAGAGCAGGCCTATAAAAAAATTCACATTTTACAAGGCTTTTTAAATACTCATAAAGAACGAACCGTTCGGGTTAGAATAAAAGGAGAGGAGGCTTATATTACCATTAAAGGAATTTCCAATAAAGAAGGGTCTTCTAGATTCGAGTGGGAAAAAAAAATAGCTGTAGAAGAGGCCGAACAATTAATAGAATTATGTGAACCTAATCTTATTGAAAAAATACGCTATGAAATTAAAGTAGGCAATCATATTTTTGAGGTAGACGAATTTTCTGGAGAAAATGAAGGGCTCATTATTGCTGAAATTGAATTATCTGAAGAAAATGAAAGTTTCGACAAACCAGATTGGCTCGGAAAAGAAGTTACAGGAGATATCCGTTATTATAACTCTCAATTAAGCAGAGTGCCTTATAAAAATTGGAGCATTTAATTTAAGGAAACTAAAGACATAATTTTTCGGATTGTTTTTTCATCTGATACACCTTCGGTGCCTCCTTCAAAAAAAGAAGCTGATTTTTTTTCTGGTTGTTGTGTTGCAGAAAGATGAACACTAGTAAACCCTTTATTTTTAAATTGTAATACATTCCCTAAATTAATCCCACTTCCAGGCATAATCTCAATTTGTTGATTTGCCATTTTATTCATATCAGATAATAAAGAAATCCCTTCTATTGCACTGGGTTTTAATCCAGAACTTAAAACTCTTTTAATCTTTAAGTCTATTAAATTTTCTAATGACACTAGAGGATTTTTCACACAATCAAATGCTCTATGAAAAGTAAAATCAAGTCCATTTGCTGCTTCAACTAATTGTTTTATGGCAATCAAATCTATTGTTAAATCTGATTGTAAAACACCACTAACGACCCCCGAACAACCTAAATATTTGCAAAATTCAATATCGTTTTTCATGATATTTAATTCTTCCTTAGAGTAACAAAAATTACCTTTTCTAGGCCTAATTAAAACATGAATGGGAATGGAAAGTTTCGACACCACTTTTTTAATTAAATGATGCGACGGTGTTAATCCACCAACAGCTAGTTGTGTGCATAATTCAATGCGATCTGCTCCTCCGCTTTGAGCAGCCATGGCACTTTCGAAAGAGTTGGCACAAATCTCTACAATCATTCTATAATAATTTCATCAATAAAGGTCCAAGCTTTATTACCAGCACCTTGTTTACCCTCTGGGATTACTCCATAATTGGGAGCTAATATTTTTAAATATTTTGCATTTACAGCGTCAAATACCGCTGTGATTTTAACAATATGGTCAGTACTATATAGTTCTACTTCTTTTAATAAATGATATTTTTTCCCATCTAGCGAATACGCTATATCAATATTTCTAGGAGCATAAATCCACTGCCCATTGGTATTGTAAAAACGAATTGTTATCGAGTTTATGGTTGTTTCTTCATTTAAAGCGATTTTAATTTCTACATCGTCACCCCAGAATCCTAGCCACTCTTTATCTCCATACCTCTTGTCACTTCCATGAATTCCATTAATTAATGCCTGATTCCCACCTGTGTTATACGACGTATGAGGAGCTGGGTTTATAGTAATATTTCCTTTTACTGCTTTATGATAATTTATTGTTTCTGAAAAAATACTACTTACCAATTGATTGTCCTTAAATACTCCTGCTTGTATTGTTGTATTATCAGTAATCATGATACCTCGGTTGTATAATTTAGAGGAAGAATCAACTTTGCTACCATCCATTGTATATCGAATTTCTTTGCCAGAAATTGGCGTTGATAACTGATAACTTAATTCACCTTTTTCATTAATGATAGTACCTTCAATTTCGTACAAATGATTGGCATAATTTATTTCTAGTCCTTGAAGCCGCTCGTTAAAAACTTCTGTTCTTGAAAGAAAATTAGGATAGTCATCTTCAAGGTTTTTGGTAGGCCCACTCCAAACTACCTCACTCATTGCTAGTATTCTTGGGAAGATCATATATTCTACTTGATCTTCTGTTTTCATATATTCGGTCCAAACATTTCCTTGAGCCCCAAGTACAAATTTTTCTTCCTCTTTTTTTAACTCTGATGGTATAGGATTAAAACGATACACTTTTTCTAAAGGTAAAAAACCACCTATTGCTAAAGGTTCATCTTCATTATTAGATTGATAATAATCAAAATATGCATGAGAAGTAGGGGTTAATATCACGTCGTGACCTTTTTTTGCAGCATCAATAGCTCCTTGTGTTCCTCGCCAAGACATTACGGTTGCATTAGGCGCCAATCCTCCTTCTAAAATTTCATCCCAACCAATAATTTTTTTGCCTTTACTATTGATAAATTTTTCCATTCGGGTGATAAAATAACTTTGCAATCCGTGCTCGTCTTTTACATCTAAATTTTTGATTAATTGCTGGCAATGAATGCAATTTTTCCATTGTTTTTTTGGGGCTTCATCTCCACCAATATGAATATAATCTCCAGGAAATAATTCCATTACTTCGGCCAACACATTTTCTAAAAAAGTAAAAGTATCTTCATTTGGGCAATAAATGTTTTCAAATACCCCCCAAGTTTTTGCTACATCGACTTGTTCACTAGTGCAGCCTAATGCTGGATAAGCACTAATTGCCGCTTGAGAATGTCCTGGCATTTCAATTTCTGGGATAATAGTAACTTCATGCTTTTCTGCAAAAGCTACAATTTCTTTTATATCTTCTTGTGTGTAAAAACCACCATATTTCGTCCCATCGTAGGTCATTGGAGTATCGTTATAATGTCCAATAAGCGTTTCATTTCGGAACCCCCCAATTTCAGTTAGTTTAGGATATTGTTTTATTTCGATTCGCCAACCTTGGTCTTCGGTTAAATGCCAATGAAAATAATTCATTTTTAACATGGCCATGTGAGCTATATATTTTTTTATAAACTCTTTTGGGAAATAATGTCGCCCAACATCTAAGTGCATTCCACGATATTTAAATGCTGGAGTATCTTCTATAAATACTTGCGGGATGGAAATTATTTTTTCTTGAAATCCATTGGTTTTTTCTAATTGTATTGGCATTAGTTGGCGTAAAGTTTGAATGGCATAGTAAGCTCCGGAAGCATCTTTTGCATTGATTAAAATTCCAGCATCTGAAACCGTTAATGTATATCCTTCAGGAGATAGGGCGTGGTTCTTTTTAATTGTAATAGCTCCCTTATCTTCTGAAGACTTTTTAAGTTTAAAAGAACTTCCATTTTCAATATACTTAATAAAGAATTCACCAGCATTCATAAATTCTTTATCCACATAAAGGCTTGTGTTTTTATTTAGATTAAAAACTCCCTCAGTTAACTCAACCTTTTTAGGCATAGGAATTAAGGAAGGAAAAGGCTCCAAACTTTTGTTTTCTGGACTTTGACAGGAAACTAAAATTTCACTTATGAATATTAGGAAATAGAATACTTTCTGCATTAGTTTTTTATGAATTGATTAAGCGTTTTTAATAAAATCTCTGGTTTTGTTTTAACGGTTGTTTTAAATTGAATTTCTAAGGGAACATTAGCAATTACATCGAAAAAATTATCACTAAAAGTTCCTTTCGTTTTAGAATATAAGAAAACATTTTTTTGTAATGTTTTAGATGTTAATCTGATTGAAAACCCTTCATTATTTTGTTTTATTTCAATATCTATAAGTTGATTTTTTAGATTTAAATTTTTTGGTTTTGAAAAATAATGATAGGATTCAGCATCTCCATAAGTTAGTTTTAAAAAGGAATTTTCTTTAACAAATTCTTCGTTTGAAATGTCATAATTAAAAGCGATTTCACTGCTATTTATTGGGCTATTAAAAGCAATTTCTTGATTGTAAAAGGTGTTCCCGTCAAAATCTAAATGACTAATCACTAAGGTGTTTTTTACTTCAGAAAAAGTATCGTTTACAATATAAATAGCCACGTTTTTTTTTGTTTGATTAGTTGAAATAATTACATTTTCAAAAGCTTTTTTT
>SGZC01000107.1 GCA_004213605.1 Flavobacteriales bacterium | reverse complement strand
ACATTACTCACATCCCAAGAACTTATATCTTGGTTAAAAGAAGAACCATAAAATATACCATCCATATTAGTCACATTACTAACATCCCAATTACCAATAGGTTGGTTAAAAGGAGTACCAGAAAACATATAACTCATTTTAGAAACATTACTCACATCCCAATTACCAATAGGTTGGTTAAAAGCAGAATTATAAAACATATAAAACATATAAGACATATCAGTCACACTAACCACCTCCCAAGAACTTATATCTTGGTTAAAAGCAGTAGCATTATAAAACATAGATTCCATATCAGTTACCTTACTCACATCCCAAGAACTAATGTCTTGGTTGAAAGAAGATTCATAAAACAAACCACTCATATCAGTTACATTACTCACATCCCAAGTACTTATATCTTGGTTAAAAGTAGAATTAGTAGCAAACACACCACTCATATCAGTTATTAAAGAAGTACACACTTTGGTAACATCTTCTTCGTAAACAAGCATTGAGTTTAGGGTTGATATGTCTACAACTGTGTACGTAACCCCATCTAATACCCCCGTATCTCCATTTACTGCACCCGCACTTGCTTTAACAGTTACTCCATTAGATGCTAAATACACATTATTACCACTCCCATTACCATCTACAAATAAACTTACCTCCTCAAAACTTTGATTGGCTGTAATGGTGGTGTTTTCAATCGTATAAATAACATTGTTACCATCAAAATTAGCATCGGTAATCACTACTTCAACTTCAGAAACTCCATCTGCATCTACCCACGTTAAAACAGCATTAGGAGGGTCTAACTTAAAACTATTTTCATCATCATAATCATTCCAATAGGAAGCAAATTCATCACCGCTGATGTATTTATGTTCTCTATTAGGTCTATCAGTAAAAGCAAATATATCCTCTGTAAAAGGCATTACAATGGTAGTACTTGAGGTTGCTGTTGCTTCTAAAGCAGTATGGGTATACAACCACTCTTTTTCAAGGGTATTGCTGTTATCTACGTTGTTGTTATCATCGGTAGTACAAGATAGCATTAGTAGTGCTAAAAATAAATAGGTAAGTTTTTTCATTATTTTGTTTTATTAGTTCTGCTAAAATAGTCAATTTTTTAAAAAACCATAAGACAAAAAAACACCCTAATTAAAGGGCCTTTTAAATAAAATAAAGCACTATCTCCAATACTTTTTTTATTATTCTAAAAATTTAAATGTAGTTTAATCATTAAAGACGACATCCAATGTCTAAAAAATAGGAAGGTGTTATTTTCCGTTGGCCCAGGAATTAAACCATTAAGTTACAATTATTTACGTAAAAAACAGTTGTTTATAAAATAAAAAGAGTATTTTTGTTTCATAAAATGGACAAATTGATAAACAAGATTAAGGACAGTTTCACCATTCAGGATTTAGAAATTCTGACTGGAATAAAGGCGCATACCATTCGTATATGGGAAAAAAGGTACGAACTTCTCAACCCGACGAGGCTTAACAGAAACGTAAGAACTTATAATCTCTCAGACTTGCAAAAAATTTTAAATGTTAGTTTATTATACAAAAGAGGCCATAAAATTTCAAAAATATCTAAACTATCTGATAATCAGATCGCTGAAGAAGCTAAAGTTTTTGCATTAAGAGATTTTTCGAATACCTATGAGATCAATTCGCTCATCATTTGCATGTATACGTTTGATCAGAAGTTATTTCATGAAATATACAAGCAGCAAAGCGAAAAATTAACGTTTAGACAAATTTTTACCAATACCTATATTCCCTTACTTAACCATTTAGGATTGCTTTGGCAAACCGATTCAATTAAGCCTGTGCACGAGCATTTTGTATCAAATTTAATTTATCAAAAAATAGCGCTTAATATTGCTAAAATACCTTCTAATAAAAAATCGAATAACCCTATTAATGTTCTGTTTTTACCTTACGGTGAAATCCACGAACTAGGCTTGCTATTCTTAAATTATTATCTTAAACTTGTGGGTCAAGAAGTTATTTACCTTGGAAAGAGTATCCCTTTTGACAATTTATTTTATTTGAATTCTCAAATCAAAAGTATCACTTGGATCACTTACTTTATGATAGATAAAACGAAAGAAGAAAAAGATGAGTTTATTCTTAGTGTTAGTAAATTATTAGAACATACCAAGAATAAATGCATTATTGTTGGAAACATTTGGGAGGAATACAGAAAGAAAAATACCAACGAACAAATTATATTTAAATCCAAATTAGAAGAACTGGTTTCAGTCAACGAGGCAAAACTTTCCGTTATTTAATGTAGTAACAATCTTATATAATCTACCCGAGGGTGAAATAAATTTATTTCACCCTTTTTTTTATATCCTTAATACAGAATACTCACATTAATAAGCCCGACGACTCCAGCTTATTTTTAAAAAACGTTTAACAAAATGTTAAATTTGCTTAACAAAATAAATATATGTTGCATATTTGTGGAAATTTAAAGAAATAAAAACCTTAGGAAATATAAAGAATTGTTGTTAGGTTTTGATTGAAGCCCCTTTTTGAAAGCAATTTCTAGAGGGGTTTTTTTAAATAATTAATTATCTATATTTGAAACATGAGTAAAACTATAAATATCCTAGGTTCTGGATTTTCATCTTTAGCAGCATCTTGTTATTTAGCAAAAGCAGGACATAAAGTGACCGTTTTTGAAAAAAACAGTCAAATAGGAGGCAGAGCAAGACAATATAAAAAAGATGGATTTTTGTTTGATATGGGGCCAACATGGTATTGGATGCCAGATGTTTTTGAACGCTTTTTTAACGATTTTAATAAAAAACCATCGGACTATTATCAATTAGAAAAATTAAACCCTGCCTATCAGGTCTACTTCGGCATTGGTGATTCAGCAGTTATACCAGATAATCTAGATCAAATTTATTCTTTATTCGAGAAAGAAGAAAAAGGATCATCGTTGCATCTAAAAAAATTTTTAAAGCAAGCAAAAAATAATTACGATGTTGCTGTGAAAGATCTCGTTTATAGACCAGGAGTTTCTCCTTTAGAATTAATTACTCCAAAAACAATCAACAAATTAAATCAGTTATTTTTTGATATACGCAGTCAAATACAAAAGAGGTTTAATAATCCTCGACTCATTAAAATTCTAGAATTTCCTGTGTTATTTCTTGGAGCTAAACCAGGAAACACGCCCGCTATGTACAATTTTATGAACTGGGCAGATTTTGGTCTAGGTACATGGCATCCAAAAGGAGGGATGTTTGAAGTTATAAAAGCGATGGAGTCATTAGCAAAAGAACTCGGTGTTACTTTTAAAACCAATGCTAACGTTGAAAAACTAAATGTGGTGAAAAATAGTGTCGAGAGCATCGTCGTAAACGGATCGTCTTATAAAAATGCTGACGTAGTGTTGAGTGGAGCAGACTATCACCATACCGAAACATTATTAGATGGCCAATATAGGCAATATTCAGAGTCCTATTGGAACAAAAAAACATTTGCCCCTTCTTCCTTACTTTTTTATGTAGGGTTTAATAAAAAACTAAACAATGTTTCTCATCACACCTTGTTTTTTGATGAAGAATTTGATTCACACGCGGAATATATATACGATACCCCTTCATGGCCTAAAGATCCGCTTTTTTACGCGAGCTTTCCTAGTATTTCCGATAACGCATTTGCTCCAAAAGAAAAAGAAGCCGCGACTTTTTTAATACCTATCGCGTCAGGAATTGAAGATACTGAAGCTCACAGAGAAAAATATTTTGATTTGATCATTGATCGTCTAGAAAAATTAACTCATCAAAAATTAAAAGACGATGTATTATTTGTAAAGTCATATTGTATCAATGATTTCATCGAAGATTATAACTCTTATAAAGGTAACGCTTATGGATTAGCCAATATTCTTACACAAACAGCATTTTTAAGACCAAAAATTAAAAGTAAGAAAGTAAAAAACTTGTATTTTACAGGACAATTAACCGTGCCTGGTCCTGGTGTGCCACCAGCACTCATATCAGGTAAAATAGCGGCAGAATCCATTTTGAAACACTTTAAATACTGAACTAATTCTAAATAAATTCCGACAAATGAAACAACTATTTGACAGCATCTCCAATGAAAGTTCAAAAATTATCACGAAAAAATATAGTACTTCCTTTTCGATTGCAGTCAATTTATTATCTCCCAATATTCGTGAGGCGATATATAATATATATGGTTTTGTTAGAGTTGCTGACGAAATAGTGGATAGTTTCGAGGGTTATCCAAAGGAAGAATTATTAGATAGATTTGAAGAGGAATATAGATATTCCCTAAAGGTTGGCATTAGTGTAAACCCTGTTATTAATGCGTTTCAAGGAACCCTGTCCAAATATAACATTGATCATGCTCTTGTGGAATCGTTTTTAAAGAGTATGAGAACAGATTTAGAGAAACAAAATTATGATAACCAGAAAGAGATAGACGAGTATATTTATGGCTCAGCTGATGTTGTAGGCCTAATGTGTTTAAAAGTCTTTGTGCAAGGAGATGAAAATAAATATAATAATCTAAAAGAGCCGGCAATGAAATTAGGTTCAGCTTTTCAAAAAGTAAATTTTTTAAGAGATTTAAATGATGATTATGAAAATTTAAATCGATCTTATTTTCCAAATATAAGCCCTAATAATTTTACAGAGGCTGATAAATCAAGAGTCTTACTCGAAATAAAAAATGACTTTGAAGAGGCTTACAAGGGGATTATAAAGTTACCTAAAGAAGCGAAACTTGCTGTTTATGTTGCTTACAAATACTACCTTAACCTTTTACAAAAAATAGAAAGAACCCCATCTAAAACATTAAAACAAAAACGAATACGAGTCTCAAATCCAAAAAAAATGGCTCTTTTGGCAGCCTCTTATTTTAATTTTAAACTTAATTTAGTCTAGACCAATTTAATACTCAATAATTACAAAATGACAATTGCAAAATACATACTCATAACAATATTTACTTATGCCGGCATGGAAGGAGTTACTTGGTTTGTTCATAAATACGTTATGCATGGTTTTTTGTGGATTCTTCACAAAGATCATCATCAGCCCAAGTACCAACATGTTTTTGAAAAAAACGACACATTTTTTGTAATTGGTGCAATACCAAGTATTGCGCTGTTTTATTTTGGAGTCAATCCAGAATTGAACTATAAGTTTTTCATTGGTCTAGGAATTTTGTTTTATGGTTTCACTTATTTTATGGTTCATGATGTCTTAATTCATCAACGATTTAAATGGTTTAAAAAAACAAAAAACAGTTATTTAATAGGTTTAAGGAAAGCACATAAAATTCACCACAAACATTTAGGTAAAGAAGATGGTGAATGTTTTGGAATGCTAAATGTTCCAAAAAAATATTTTAAGAAACCTTTTTCAGTTAAATGACACCGCTCTATTTCTATATTCTTCTTTTTTCTATAGCTGTTCCTCTACTTTATACC
>SGZC01000106.1 GCA_004213605.1 Flavobacteriales bacterium | reverse complement strand
GACCTTTGTAAAAGCAGCATCGGTTTTTCCTAAACGAAGTTTAATTGTAGGAAATCCCGCCAAAGTTATAAAAGAAGTTTCAGATGAGATGTTAAATTGGAAAACTGCAGGAACTAAATTATATCAACAATTACCTGCCGATTGTTTCGAAAGTTTAGAGAAAGTGGAACCGCTTCGAGAACTTCCAAGAAACAGGCCTAGACAAGAAGATTTTTATAAAACACTAATGGAAATAAAAAATAAACAATAAGAAAGACAATAATCAATGTCCGAATATAAATTTAAAATGCCAAAACTTGGCGAGAGTATTACTGAAGCAGCCATTATTAAGTGGTTTAAAAATGTTGGTGAAACGATTGAAGAGGACGAGGTGCTCTTAGAAGTTGCTACCGATAAAGTAGACTCTGAAGTTCCATCATTAGTGTCAGGCAAAATTACAGAATTACTATACCAGCAGAACGATGTTATAAAAATTGGAGAAACAATTGCACTCATAGAAACAGATAATCAAATAAAAAATATCAAAAAACATCAGACTCCAAAAATAGAAACATTTAAAAACAAAAAATCAACCCTTTTAAAGCCGAACAAAAAAACTCAATCAATTGAATTTGAGGTTGTGAATCCAAATTTACATTTTTCACCATTAGTAGTTAGTGTAGCGAAGGAATATCATATAAGTTTTGAAGAATTAGCACGAATTCCTGTTTCTGGTACTGAAGGGCGTTTACGTAAAAGTGACTTAATGAATTATATAGAAGCAGATCGTCCTTTTAAGTATGCACAACCAAAAGAATCAGTTAACAAATTTGAAGTTCCTAATTTGAAATTTGATAAAGGAAAAGGGAAGCTTGTTGAGATGGATCGTATGCGACAAATGATCGCAGATCGAATGGTTTTTAGTAAACATACTTCTCCTCACGTTACGGCTTATGTTGAAGCAGATTTAACTGAGATGGTAAACTGGAGAAATCATGTTAAAAGTAATTTTTTAGAAAAATATCAAGAAAAGTTAACTTTTACCCCCCTATTTTTGGAAGCGGTTGCTAGCGCACTCATCGATTTTCCAATGATAAACTCAAGCTTAGATGGTAAAAATATAATTGTAAAAGAAGAAATCAATATAGGAATGGCTACAGCATTACCCTCTGGTAACTTAATTGTTCCAGTTGTTAAGAATGCCGATAAAAAAAATTTAAAGGAGCTTGCAGCATCCATCAATTCATTATCACTAAAAGCCAGAAAAAATAAACTAAAAGCAGATGATTCGAGCGGTAGTACTTTCACTATTTCGAATGTTGGAACCTTTGGCTCTGTAATGGGAACTCCTATAATTAACCAACCAGAGGCCGCAATACTTGCTACTGGAATCATTAAAAAAAGAGCTGAGGTAATAGAAAGGCCAGAGGGCGACTCTATTGAAATAAGACAAATGATGTACTTGTCATTATCTTTTGATCATCGGATTGTAGATGGATTTTTAGCGGGCTCCTTTTTAAGAAGAATTGCCGACAACTTAGAGAATTTTGATAGTAATAGAAAGATATAATATACTGTCTTTTAAAAAAGATAAAAGATAAAAAATGATAAAAATAAAAATCACCAAAACTGAAAATTCCACGTTAAATGAATTGGATTTTGATCATATTCCATTAGGTAAGATTTTTACCGATCACATGTTTATTTGTGATTATGAAAATGGGTCTTGGAATAATCCTCGTATTTTACCTATGCAAACAATTGCTACTCATCCTGCAACTATGGCTTTGCATTACGGACAAGCAATTTTTGAGGGAATGAAAGCCACTTTAAATGCAGCTGGAGTTCCTTTATTATTTAGGCCCACAAAAAATGCAGCTAGATTAAATACCAGTGCAGTCCGAATGGGAATGCCAGAACTCCCTCAAGAAATTTTTTCAGAAGGGTTAAAACAATTGGTGAATTTAGATAAGGACTGGATTCCAAAGAAAAAAGGAAGTGCCATGTACTTGCGTCCATTCATGTACGCAGATGAACATTTTATAGGTATGCGTGCAGCAACAAGTTACAAGTTTATTATTATTTGCTCTCCTGCAGGGCCTTATTTTAGTGAGCGAATAAAACTTTTTGCAGAAAAAAAGTTTATCAGAGCTGCTTATGGTGGAACTGGAGAGGCAAAAGCAGCCGGTAATTATGCTGCAGCAATTTTACCAACAGAAAAAGCAAAATCGAAAGGTTATAATCAAGTATTGTGGTTAGATGCAGCCGAACATAAGTATATTGAAGAAGTGGGAACAATGAATGTATTCTTTAAAATTTCTGGTAAAATTATTACTCCCAAAAGAAATGGATCTATTTTAGATGGAATTACTCGGATGAGTGTGATCGATTTGTTAAGACATAAAGGGCTTGAAGTAACAGAACGACCTATTTCACTGGAAGAAATAAAAGAAGCTTCTCACAACGGTAGCTTAGAAGAGGCTTTTGGTACTGGAACTGCAGTAGGAATAGCGTATATTCAAGAAATTGGTATGGATGATGAAGTCATCCATGTTTCTGATCAAAGTCCTGTTGCTGAGGATATAAACAATACACTTAATAAAATAAAAATCGGAGAAATAGCTGACCCTTTTGGTTGGATGATTCCAGTAGCTTAATAGTTAAAAATAAAATTAAGATTTGCCGAACATTAATAATTATAAAGAGATTTTAAAAAATGGATTTACCAAACTTTGTACTGCGAAAGCAATGACAGAGGTGTTCGAAGCAAATTTTAAAGAAGTATCTAAATATGTTCATGCCACCTCTAGAGGTCATGAAGCCATTCAAATAGCTGTAGGAATGCAGCTATTACCTCAAGATTATTTGTTTCCCTATTACAGAGACGATGCCATGTTACTTACTCTAGGTATGACACCTTATGATCTAATGCTTCAGGTGCTAGCAAAAAAAGAAGATCCATTTTCTGGAGGTAGAACCTATTATAGTCATCCAAGTCTTAAAGACGACGACAAGCCAAAAATACCGCATCAAAGTTCAGCGACAGGCATGCAAGCAATCCCTGCTACGGGAGTAGCGATGGGAATGCAGTACAAAGAATTGGTTGATTCAAAATCGAATACAAATATATTTAACACTTCTGAGTTTAATAGACCCATCACCCTATGTTCACTCGGGGATGCCTCTGTTACCGAAGGTGAAATAGCAGAAGCATTTCAGATGGCTGCGTTAAAACAACTACCGATATTGTATTTAGTTCAAGACAATGGATGGGATATTTCAGCAACATCTCAAGAAACGAGAGCGCAAGATGCTTACGATTATGCGAAAGGTTTTAATGGTTTGGAGGCTATCTCTATTGATGGCAGTAATTTTGAAGAATCGTATATAACCATTCAAAATGCTATTCAAACGATTCGAACAGAACGCAGACCAATTTTAGTTCATGCTAAAGTTCCTTTATTAAATCATCATACCTCTGGTGTTCGCATGGAATGGTATAGAGATGATTTAGAAGAAGCAAAGAGTAGAGATCCCTATCCAAAAATGAAACAATTGTTACTTGAAAATGATTTTACTCAAAAGGAACTAAAAACATTAGAGGCGACGACTTACCAGGTCGTAAAAAAAGATTTGAAAAAAGCACATAAAGCAAAGGATCCAGAACCCAAAGATTTATTTATGCACGATTTTGCACCGACTCCAATTACTGAGGAAAAAGGCGAAAGATCTCCTGAAAATGCAAATAAGGTAGTTATGGTAGATTGTGCTTTATTCGCTGTCGAGGAGTTAATGACTCAACACAAGGAATGTTTATTGTATGGTCAAGATGTTGGAGGTCGATTGGGAGGCGTTTTCAGAGAAGCTGCCACTTTAGCTCAAAAATTTGGAGATCATCGGGTGTTTAATACGGCTATTCAAGAAGCGTTTATTGTCGGTAGTACCGTTGGGATGAGTGCTGTGGGTCTAAAGCCAATTGTCGAAGTTCAATTTGCCGATTACCTTTGGCCCGGACTCAACCAATTATTTACAGAAGTAAGTAGATCCTGTTATTTATCAAATGGAAAATGGCCTGTTTCTATGATTTTAAGAGTGCCTATTGGGGCCTACGGAAGTGGAGGGCCTTATCATTCTTCTTCTATAGAAAGTGTTGTTAGTAATATTAGAGGGATAAAAATCGCTTACCCAAGCAATGGAGCTGATTTAAAAGGATTAATGAAAGCTGCTTATTACGATCCAAATCCAGTAATTATTTTAGAACATAAGGGGTTATATTGGAGTAAAGTTCCAGGAACTAAGGGAGCAACCTCAGTAGAGCCAGCAGCGGATTATATACTCCCCTTTGGGAAAGCACGGGTTTTGCAAGAAATATGGAAACAAGAAGCCGAGGAGACAATTTCTTTAATTACCTATGGGATGGGAGTTCATTGGGCAATGAATGCGTCCAAAGAATTAGGATTACAAGACCAAATTGAGGTGGTCGATTTAAGAACCTTGCACCCTTTAGATTACGATACTGTTTTTAAATCGGTTAAGAAATGTAGTAAATGTTTAATTGTTACAGAAGAACCTTCCGAAAATAGCTTTTCCAGAGCTTTGCAGGGGCGTATTCAAGAAGTATGTTTTAAAGAATTAGATGCTCCAGTAATGCTTGTTGGCAGCGAAAATATGCCTGCGATTCCTTTAAATACAGTACTAGAACAAACTATGATTCCTTCAACAGAAAAAGTGAAGTTGAAGATTTTAGAATTACGCTCCTACTAATTTACTTTAGTATTTGAATACTAAAATTTTCTGTGGTAAAGCGAGTGTTTTTATTTGGTATAAGTTTAGTACTTTTATGATGTATTATAAAATTAAAAAAATAGAATTAGGTATTTAAAAAAATAAAAATGAAAACTATAATAAATTATTTGTTATTACTATTGATCATCTTTTTTCCTATTTCTACAAATGCTCAATGGACGTCTGATACTGATATAAACACATTGGTAACAAATTCTGAAGGAGGTGATATGAAGGCCTTAGGGATTTCTTCTGGGAAAACATACGTTGTTTACTGGAAAGCTGTCGCAGCTCCAACGAATTATGAATTAAGATTACAAATTTTAGACGTCGAGGGTTATCAACTGCTAGGAGAAGAGGGTATGTTAGTGAGTGATGAAATCCCAATGAGTACGTATACTGTTATTTGGAATATCACGACCGATGCAGAGGATAATCTTTATATAGGTCTTACTGGAACTGGAAGTGGAGAGCCAGCTTTTGTGTTTAAATTAGATGATGAGGGAAATAATTTATGGGGTTCTAGTGGCGTACAAGTAGGTTCTGGTTATTCAGTAACGATATTACCCTTGTCCAATGGCGAGGTAATTGTGTCTTGGTTTCCTGGTAGTGAGAGCGTGCTACAAAAATACGACTCAACAGGAGCAGCGCAATGGGATACTACAGCAACTATTTCTGAGGATGGAAACGATACCGTACCTGCTAATATGTTTGAACTCTCTGATGGAGATTTTG
>SGZC01000105.1 GCA_004213605.1 Flavobacteriales bacterium | reverse complement strand
GATTCATTTTATGTAAATCTAAAAAAGGGATCATATTGTTTTAAATTCAAGTGTTTTGTAGGATGCGGTTTCTATTTCATAATTATTAAAAACATGAGGACGTGCCCCACAACTTTCTTTCCAGAACAGTAAGCCTTCATTGAGTAGTTTTCCATTTTCTTCACTGGAGGTATTGAAACTAAAATAATTTCTATTTTCTTTAAATTCTTGGATGATAAAGTCGTATAATAAATCCAGGCTTCCCAACTCGTTTTTGTTAGGTTTTGCTGAAACATACTGAGGATGCACTACTTGATCTGTTAAAAAAACAGTAGTTCCAGCTACAATTGTATTGCCTTGATAAACATTTACTTGACGAATACGATTTGGAAATTTACTAGCTAAGTATTTAATCTCCTCAAGGGAATGAACGGGAGCTGTATTGTATTTTGATGAAAGATTGGGAATTAGTACTTCATTCCAAAATAGGTCATAATTATCATCGGTCTTAACCACTAATTTTTTTCGTTTTGCTTTGTTAATCCCTTCTCTCCTGTTTTTTTGAAAAGGTAGTTGGTGGTGGTAGTCAATTAAAAGAACCACGTCACGTTTTATTAATCTAGCTGCTGCCTTAAAAAATAAATATTCAAGTTCATCTGAAGGAAGTTTGTTATAAAAGGGAGGGATTAAACGCACCTCTAATTTTTGAATTCCGTTTTCAAATAGAAATTTAATTATTTCTTTAAAAACATCAAAAGTTTGTTTTAGTTTGGCTGAGTTATTTAAGAGGAGCCCACCATAGGTAAGTCCTTGATGTGAGTATACCACCTCGTTTTTTTTATTTGCTGGAAGCAATGCATATAAGGTTTCATTTTTGTATACCATTAGTGAAAAATCTTCAAAACGATCATGATGATAGTCCATAAAATCTCTTTGAAATAAAAAAGTAGCATTTTTAGCAGTGGCTATAAAACGATCCCATTCTATTTTATTTTCAGCAGTATATTTAGATACTTTATACACAAAAAAAGAGTTTGTTTATGATCATTAATGAAATGTAAATCTACTTATAATTTTTATTTTAGTAAACTTTCATCTACTACATAAATAAGTACAACATAAAAAACAAGTAGATTATTATAAAAAAGGGATTTAATTAATAAATCCCTTTTTTATAATGTTATAGTTTATTTCTTTTTCTATCAACTTCTTTGAGATAGATTTTTCTCAATCTCAAATGACTTGGAGTGACCTCTACATATTCATCCTTTTGAATATATTCTAAGGCCTCCTCCAGTGAAAATTTTATCGCAGGGACAATCCTAGCTTTATCATCGGCACCAGACGAACGTACATTACTTAATTTTTTAGTTTTAGTAATATTGACCACCATATCATCTTGACGAGTATTCTCACCAATAACTTGTCCTTCATAAATATCTTCTCCTGGATCTACAAAGAATTTTCCTCGGTCTTGTAATTTATCTATAGAATACGGAATTGCTTTTCCGTTTTCCATGGAGACTAAACTTCCATTTAATCGTTCTGGAATACCCCCTTTCAAAGGCTGATATTCAAGAAAACGATGGGTCATAATTGCCTCACCGGCTGTAGCTGTTAATAATTGATTACGCAAACCTATAATTCCACGAGAAGGAATTATAAATTTACAAATCATTCGCTGTCCTTTAGCCTCCATGCTTTGCATTTCTCCTTTACGAATTGTAACCATATCAATAGCTCTTCCACTTACATTCTCCGGTAAATCGATAGTTAACTCCTCTAAGGGTTCACATTTTTTTCCGTCAATTTCCTTGATAATAACTTGTGGCTGGCCAATTTGTAATTCATATCCTTCTCTACGCATGGTTTCAATTAATACGGATAAGTGCAATACACCACGGCCAAATACCATAAACTTATCGGCACTTCCTGTTTGCTCGACTCTTAAGGCTAAATTCTTTTCTAATTCTTTTTCTAAACGTTCTTTTATGTGTCTAGAGGTTACAAATTTTCCATCTTTTCCAAAGAAAGGAGAGTCATTAATCGTGAACAACATACTCATGGTAGGTTCATCAATTGCTATGGTAGCTAGGCTCTCTGGGTTTTCAATATCACAAACAGAATCACCAATTTCAAAACCTTCTAAGCCTACCAAAGCACAAATATCTCCGGCTTTTACTTCGGCAACTTTTTTTCTTCCTAAACCTTCAAAAGTATGTAGTTCTTTAATTTTGGTTTTTACAATACTCCCATCACGTTTCACTAGAGAGATTTGCATATTTTCTTTTAAAATACCTCGGTGTAACCTTCCAATTGCAACTCTTCCGGTAAAAGAAGAGTAGTCTAAAGAGGTGATTAACATCTGTACATTTCCTTCCTCAGCTTCAAAAGAAGAAATATGTTCCAATACCATTTCTAATAAAGGTTCAATGTTATCGGTTTGGTTTTGCCAATCGTCACTCATCCAATTGTGTTTTGCGGAACCATATACGGTTGGAAAATCCAACTGCCACTCTTCCGCTCCTAATTCAAACATTAAATCGAAGACCGCCTCATGCACCTCATCTGGAGTACAATTTTCTTTATCTACTTTATTAACCACTACACAAGGTTTTAAACCTAAATCGATTGCTTTTTGTAATACAAATCGTGTCTGTGGCATCGGTCCCTCAAATGCATCTACTAATAATAGTACGCCATCTGCCATATTTAATACACGCTCTACTTCTCCTCCAAAATCGGCGTGACCAGGGGTGTCAATAATATTTATTTTGGTGTCCTTGTAGACTACAGAAACATTTTTCGAAGTAATGGTAATTCCTCGTTCCCGCTCCAAATCATTATTATCTAAAATAAGTTCTCCTTTATTTTCATTTTCACGAAACAAACTACAGTGGTGCATAATTTTATCTACCAAAGTAGTTTTACCGTGATCTACGTGCGCAATGATGGCGATGTTTTTGATTTTCATACGACTATCTTTTTTAAGAGGGTGCAAAAATAGTGTTTCTTATTCGATTATAACACAATATGCGGAATGATTATTTTAAACCATTATTATCCTATCTTTGTACCTCTAATAACAAAATATGAATCTCGATTTAATCCCAAAATTAAAACACACCCATAGTAACAATTTTTTCTTATTAGCCGGACCTTGTGCTATCGAAGGGGAAGATATGGCGATGCGAATTGCCGAAAAAATAATGACCGTTACGAACAGTCTTGAAATCCCTTTCATATTTAAGGGCAGTTTTAAAAAAGCAAACCGAAGTCGAATTGATAGTTTTACAGGAATTGGCGATCAAAAAGCATTAGATATATTAAAAAAAGTTTCAGAAACATTTAATATTCCTACCGTTACTGATATTCACGAAGTTAGTGATGCTCAATTGGCAGCACCCTATGTAGATGTATTACAAATCCCTGCTTTTTTAGTAAGACAAACAGACTTGGTCCTAGCTGCCGCTAAAACTGGTAAGGTGGTCAATCTAAAAAAAGGACAGTTTATGAGTCCTGAAAGTATGCAACATGCGGTACAAAAAGTACTGGATTGTGGAAACCAACAAGTAACTATTACCGATCGCGGTACCATGTTTGGTTATCAAGATATGTTGGTTGATTTTCGCGGAATTCCTACAATGCAACAATTTGCGCCTACGATCCTAGACATCACCCACAGCTTACAACAACCCAACCAAACCAGTGGCGTTACCGGCGGAAGACCTGATATGATAAGCACCTTAGCTAAAGCAGGAGTTGCAGTTGGAGTCGACGGTTTATTTTTAGAAACTCATTTTGACCCTGCCAATGCAAAAAGTGATGGGGCTAATATGCTAGATATAAAATATTTAGAGAAGTTACTTAAGGATCTTGTTGCCATCCGAAAAACGATTACTAAGCTTTAATTAGTAGTCACCAAAACAACTATTTATTTAAAAAGAGTGGGAAGCAAAAAAGGTTGTTTTTACACAACCCTTTTTTTAAATAATCGCTTTCATTAACTCCCCAATTAATTAAGCATCATAAAGATACCATTATTTCTGAAAAATCCTATAAAATTCAATGTTATTTTGTTATTTAAACTTGTCCATCAACGTAATCTCGTAAATAAGAAAATCTTTTGGTAAGTGTCCCCTCGGCAGTGGTTATTTGTGCTCTTTGGAGAATCCCATCTTTATCACCATTAAAAAAAGCAGGTATTACTTGATTGATAAACATCGTTCCAAAACCTTCGCTAGCATCTTTTGGTAATTCACAAGGGAGATTATCTACCGCCATAACAGTAATGCTATTTTTGGTTTTAAAAGGTACTTCTTTTTCACGCTGAGGATCGTAGGCATAAAAAGGATCTGCAATCGTAGAAGCTCTCAATGTACTGGCAACGGGACCGTCAATATCACAAGAAATATCACCTACTAAATTTATTTTAAAATCTGGATGTTTGGCATCTTCTCTTGTAAATAAGTAAGGTGCGTTATCGCCATAAAAGTGACCCGCAATAAACATATCGGAGACTTTTGCAAAACGCATAAAATTACTCTCATAACCTACTGGATTTTTGAAAAATTCACTTTTATTGAAAGCGTTCCCGTCGCTTCGTTGATTGTAATCTTCCACATCTATTTGACAAAAAACTATCTCATCATATTTTTTACTTAAATAACCGGAGACAGATACCTCCTTTATTTTTAAATAGTCCAAAATTTCTTTAGCCCCTTTGGCTACTTTTCCAGTACCGGTCAGTACTATTTTAATTGCTGGTAACTTAATTTGATCGAGTGCTACTTTCATGGCAGCTAAATCAGCTAAATTTTCAACTTTTGGAAGACTAAATAATTCGTCCCGTAAACCAAGCGCTCTAAAAGTATTATAAGCACCTACTAAACCTGCATACCTTCCAAAACCAATGAGACGATCACCATTTTCTTTGACAATGGTTTCATGATCATAAAGCTCTATTTTATTTTTTAATATTGCTTGTAAAAGTGCTCTATTGTAGGGTTGCTGTTTAATGGTATGGCTAAAGAAAAAATATTTTTTATGGGGAATCAACGCTTGTATCGGAACCTCTTTAACTCCCAATATAACATCACAATTAAGGAGGTCGTCAGCGAGCTCAATTCCTTCTTTTTCATATAAATTATCATCAAATACTCGAACCTCACTTTTTTCGACTACTATAGTTGCATCTGGAAAGGTTTCTAAGAGGTTACGGCATTTTTTTGGAGAAAAAACAACCCTTCTATCCGGAGGGAATTTTCGTTCTTTTATTAGGGCAAATTTTATGGGCATTAAATCTAGATTTTGAATTTTTAGTTAAGTTCCTCAAAGATACAAGTATTATTATATCTTTGTCTTCCTTTTAAAAAATGGATTTTTGTAAATGTTCATTGAAATTTAACCTTTTTGTTTTTAAACAATTATGGGGCCGACTGGTTTTGACAGCGGGTCTAATGGTAAGGTAAGCATGTCGAGCGCTGGGATATAGCTCGTAAATATCATATTTCACAATTTAAACGGCGAGAATAACTACGCCCTAGC
>SGZC01000104.1 GCA_004213605.1 Flavobacteriales bacterium | reverse complement strand
CTGATGAAATCTTTAAACGATCAATTACAATTTCGATATCATGATTTTTATAACGGTCTAGTTTCATTCCGCTCACAATATCTCTTATTTCTCCGTCTACACGGACTTTTACAAAACCTTGTTTTGCAATTTGCTGAAATAATTCACGATAGTGTCCTTTTCTTGATCTAACAACTGGAGCTAAAATTGAAATCTTTTTATTTTCAAAATCATTTAAAATTAATTCCTGAATTTTATCGTCGCTATAACTTACCATTTTCTCTCCAGTGTTATAACTAAAAGCATCACTTGCTCTCGCGTACAGAAGTCTCAAGAAGTCGTATATTTCTGTAATAGTACCAACAGTAGATCTTGGGCTTTTACTGGTTGTTTTTTGCTCGATGGCTATAACAGGAGAAAGACCTTCGATTTTATCTACATCGGGTCGCTCTAAGCCGCCTAGAAATTGTCGGGCATACGCTGAAAAAGTTTCGATATACCGTCGTTGACCTTCAGCATAAATGGTGTCAAAAGCTAGGGAGGATTTACCACTACCAGAAAGACCTGTAATAACGACTAACTTTTCACGTGGGATTTTAATGTCAATGTTCTTTAAATTATGAACTCTTGCACCATAAACTTCAATAAAACCCTCGTTTTTTTTCATAGCCAACAAAGATAATTAAATGATCCTAAAGTTTATATGAAAGTAAAACCTTAATCTTTTTTTAACTAAGATGCGAATCGCATTATTTTCGAAATGGTTTGGGCGGTTTTTATTTATTCAGAAATAGCGATGAGACGATAAGCAATAAAAAAGTTATTCCTGAAGATATAGATCGAATTAAATTCAAATTATTCCACTTAACTTCTATGCTGGTTCTTAGAGCTTTTATTTCTTCCAAAGTGATGGACTCTAAATTGATTTTATCTAAAATTTCGTTTAAAGGGATGTTGCCAAAAACAGTCACACCAAAAACGCCAATCCAATAAGTGACTAGAGCAAGTAGTAATAGCCAAAAGATACTATTAGGCGCTATTTTAAAATGGAATATAGGAACCAATGCCACCGCTATTATAGCTCCAAGAAAGATCCCAATAAATGCTTTGTTTAAGATTACTCGATTCATCGACTGTAAGGATCGCAAATATTCGAGGTCACTTAATTTTCCAATTCCAGGTTTTACTGCATTGGACCAAGTAAAAAAAATACCCGCCATTAATCCTGTCAATAGTATAGCTGAGGCAAGAATAATTGTTTCAGTTTTCATAACTTATATTAATTAATTTTTTCAGCTTTTTAAAGTTTTTTGATGTATGTGTTCTTGATGTTATTTTTTTATGGGGCTTGATACTAAATCGTCATAGAAAATAGTCGAGTATTGGGTTTATTTTCTATTAACTTTAAATCGAAGGCCATACAGATATTCCTCACATACATTCTACCTTCTTCTTTTACGATTACTTGGGTATCGGTAACTTCTATTAGTTGGTCTGCCACCATTTCCTGTAACCGTCCTATAATTTCTTTTTTTATCGAGAGAGGCAATCCTAAATTCCATTGTGTTTCTAGATTGCACATTAAATTTAAAATATGCTTGCGAATAATTAAATCGGTTTCGGTTAATAAATGGCCTCTAAATATTGGAATTACACCCTTATTTACCGTTTCTGCATACCCTTCAACTGTTTTTTCGTTTTGAGCAAAACCATACCAGGAATCACTAATAGAGGACATTCCTAAACCTATCATTAATTTTGTTTTACCTGCGGTATAGCCCATAAAGTTTCGATGAATCTGTTTGCTTAGCAAGGATTTATATAAGGTATCAGTTTTTAGTGCAAAATGATCCATTCCAATTTCTACATAGCCATTTTCGAAAAAAAGTTGTTTTCCTAATTCGTATAGATATCTTTTTTCATCATCTTTTGGTAAATCGTTATCATCAAAACCTCTTTGGCCAACTCCTTTTATCCAAGGAACATGCGCATAGCTGTAATAAGCTATTCGGTCTGGTTTTAACGCAATGGTATTTTTTATAGTGGATCGAATACTTTTCTCTGTCTGAAATGGTAATCCAAAGATTAAATCATGGCTTATAGAGTTATATCCTATTTCACGCGACCAGTCGTTTACTTTTTTAACTTGCTCAAAGCTTTGAATACGGTTAATTGCTTTTTGAACTACTGGATCATAATCTTGAATTCCAAAACTATTTCTTCGTGCGCCCAGATCGTATAGGGTCAGCAATTGCTCTTTAGTTGTGTGATTTGGATGTCCTTCATAACTAAATTCAAACTCATTAAACTTTTCTGCTCTTTTAAAAATACCGTTGATTAGTTTTTTTAGGTTCTCAGAAGAAAAAAAAGTAGGGGTTCCACCTCCAAGATGTATTTCTCTAATCTTAGGTACTTTTACCAATAAATCACAATATAAATTCCATTCTTTAAGTACCGTGTCCAAATAAGGTTCTTCTACGGTATGTCTTTTGGTAATTCGTTTATGGCAAGCACAGAACGTACAGAGGCTTTCACAAAAAGGAAGGTGAATATATAAGCTAATTCCTTCCGAATCATTACTTTCATTAAAAGCCTTTAGTGTTGAGCGTTTCCAATTATCAATAGTTATTCCTTCCCTGTCCCAATAAGGAACCGTTGGATAACTGGTGTATCGTGGCCCTGGTATATTGTATTTTTGAATTAAGTTTTTCATACCAAATTAGGCTTCAAATTCTTTAACAGCATCAATAAATGCTTTGGCATTTTCCAAAGGAATATTTGGTAAAATACCGTGTCCTAAATTTACAATATACCGGTCTTTACCAAAACTCCGGATCATCTCTGTTACCATTTTTTTAATTTGGGATGGAGGAGATAACAATCGGCTTGGATCCATATTTCCTTGTAATGTAATTTCGCTTCCAGCTAATTTTCTCGCTATTTTTGGGTTAATAGTCCAGTCAACTCCCAACGCAGCAGCTTTCGAGTTGGCCATTTCTTCTAACGCAAACCAACAGCCTTTTCCAAAAGCAATTACTGGAGCTTCATCTTTTAAAGCCTCTATTATCTGATTAATATATTGCCAGGAAAACTCTTGGTAATCAGTAGGTGAAAGCATCCCTCCCCAGGAGTCAAATATTTGTACAGCATCTACACCTGCTTTTACTTTTTCTTTAAGGTAGGCGATTGTTGTACTTGTTATTCTTTGTAATAGGGTGTGGGCTAAAATAGGCTGTGTAAAACAAAACTCTTTTGCTTTATCAAAGTTTTTAGAGCCTTGTCCTTGAACACAATAACATAAAATAGTCCATGGTGATCCCGCAAAACCAATTAAAGGAATTTCATTGTTTAATAAGTCTTTTGAGGCTTTTATGGCTTTCATGACATAATCCAACTCGACAGTAACGTCAGGAACAATGACGCGGTCAAGATCTTTTTGAGTTCGAATGGGGTTGGGTAGCCAGGGGCCAACACCAGGTTTCATCTCCACTTCAATATTCATTGCTTGTGGTATTACCAAAATATCTGAAAACAAAATGGCAGCATCCATTCCATAACGTCTAATAGGTTGCACTGTAATTTCGGAAGCCAATTCAGGGGTTCTGCAACGCGTAAAGAAATCATATTTCTCTCTAATCTTAATAAATTCAGGAAGATACCTACCGGCTTGACGCATCATCCACACAGGCGGACGCTCTACTATTTCTCCTTTTAGCGCTCTTAAATATAGATCGTTTTTATACATTTTTATGAGTTATGATGTTCATCAATCGCTTGCATCGCTGCGTAAATTGCCTTTTCTATAATTTTTAAATCCTTGTTCGAAAGTGCTGTAGATAAAAACCACGCTTCAAATTGAGAAGGTGGCAAAAACACACCATTTTGAATCATACTCCAAAAAAATGTTTTAAATTTTTCGGTATCGGAAGTTTGAGCGGTCTTAAAATCTACAACTTCATTTTTTGAAAAAAATGGATTGATCATCGATCCAAATCGATTCACTTGAAGCGCTACGTTATTTAATTTAGCTGCCTCCTTTAACATTGTTTCTATTTTTTCAGCTACTTTATTAAAGTTGCCAAAAGGGTTTTGTTTTTTTAATTCTTTTAAAGTAGCGATACCAGAAGCCATTGCAATGGGATTTCCTGAAAGAGTTCCCGCTTGATACATGTCGCCAAGGGGAGCAACCATTTCCATAATTTCATTTCTTGCACCATAAGCACCTACAGGAAAGCCTCCTCCAATTACTTTTCCAAGGCAGGTGATATCAGCTTCTAAGTCAATTAACTCTTGAGCACCTCCAAATTTAGATCGAAATCCAGTCATGACCTCATCGGCGATAATTAAAATTCCTTTTTCTTTGGTAATTCTCCTCAATTCCGATATAAATTCCGGTGAGGGTACTATTACCCCCATATTTCCGGTGATAGGTTCCAGAATAACTGCAGCGATATCATCGTGTTTGTTGATATGATTTTTAACCTTTTGAATATTGTTATACTCCGCAATCAAAGTATTTTGGACAGCTTCTTTTGGGACCCCACTAGATCCGGGAAGACTAAGCGTTGCCAATCCAGAACCAGCAGCTACTAAAAGAGCGTCGGTATGACCATGATAACACCCCGAAAATTTTATAATCTTATTTTTGTTCGTAAAAGCTCTAGCCAACCGTAAAGCACTCAAAACAGCCTCGGTTCCTGAGTTAACAAAACGAACTTTATCCATACTAGGAAAAGCGTCACAAATTATTTTTGCTAGTTCAATTTCACCCGCTGAGGTAGCGCCAAAAGTATATCCATTCTTTAACGCTTTTACTATCGATTTTTCAATCTTTCTAGGACGATGTCCTAGAATCATGGGGCCATAGGACAAGACTAAATCGATGTACTGATTATTATCGACATCTACAATCTTACTTCCCTTTGCTTTTTTAATAAACAAAGGAGTTCCACCGACAGACTTATAAGCTCTAACAGGAGAATTAACGGCTCCAACTAAGTTTTTTTGACCCTCTTCAAAAAGACTTTTCGATCTTTCAAAATTCATGTGTAACTTCTTTTTAAAATTTTTGCTGCTTCTTTTGCAAAGTAAGTGATGATGATATCTGCACCTGCTCTTTTCATAGACAATAAACTTTCCATCATTACACGTTCCCCATCAATCCAACCTTTTTCAGCTGCTGCTTTTATCATTGCATATTCCCCGCTAACGTTATAGCAAGCGATAGGGTGATCAAAGTTATTTTTTAAATCGCTAACGATGTCTAAATAGGAGAGTGCTGGTTTAACCATCAGAATATCTGCACCTTCTGCGTCGTCAAAAGCTGCTTCTCTTCGCCCTACAGCTCTATTAGCGGGATCCATTTGGTAGGTTTTACGATCTCCAAAAGATGGGGCAGAATCCGCTGCATCTCTAAATGGACCATAAAAAGCAGAAGCATATTTTACGGTATAACCCATTATTGGAAGATCATAATACCCTCCTTTGTCTAGGGCCCTTCTCATAGTAATAATTGTACCATCCATCATACCAGAAGGTGCCACCATATCGGCTCCAGCTTTTGCATGAGAGAGGGTTTGCTTAGCAATAT
>SGZC01000103.1 GCA_004213605.1 Flavobacteriales bacterium | reverse complement strand
TACAGCAGGTATTGACGATATTAGACCTTTTTATTTTAAACAAGGCGCTATTTCTTTTTTCGCTCAAAAGCAAGTGTTTAAAAATCTGTACCAACGGTTTTCATACATCTTTGAAACTGAACAAAAATATCCGGGTTCTCCAACCTTAAATGAAATTGAAATATCAAAAGCGAGTAGTTTTTTCGCTGGAGGAAAACAAATTATTCCTGTTGAAGTATTGCACGGAACATTACCAATCTTAGGTTTTAGAATAGATGACTTTACCTACTTAACAGATGTTAAAGCGATAGCTGAAGAAGAACTCGAAAAAATAAAAGGGTCCTCCATACTGGTAATTAACGCCTTAAGAAAAGAAAAGCATCATTCCCATCTTTCTTTAGAGGAAGCTTTAGAGATTATACATATCATTAAACCAAAAAAAGCCTACTTAACCCATATCAGTCATTTGTTGGGTTTTCATTCTGAAATTGAAAAAGAACTTCCTGATAATGTGTTTTTAGCCTATGACACCCTAAAATTAAGCCTATAATAATGAAACGTACCCTATTTATGTATTTGTTTTTATTTACGTTACTGTTTGTAATATTTCAGTATATGAATGAAAAAAAAATATTCGAAAAACAAGAAATCAAAATTGAAAAACAACGAAATATAATTGCTGATTTAAAAAATGAATTGACCACACTCAAGGATTCCATCGCGATTTTATCTATTGAAAATTCAAGCAATAACTATTTTAACCTCCAAGGAAACGAAAATGCGGTATCCTACATTGAAGAACTGGGCTTTGAGGCACTAGAATTAGAACGTCAGGTTACCGATTATATGTACGATCAAAATTTAGTAAGCAAAAAAAACTACCTAATTCCATATGAGGGCATGAATGGAAAAATGAAAATAAATAAAATTAAATTCTTAAATCATAAATGGATTATTGCAGATTTTACGGACGGTCGTTATTGGGGTGAAATGATTTTAGAATATTATGTAACTAAAGCGAATAAAATTGAATTGACGCAACTATCATCGTTACTGTACCCTTCATTCTAATTTAGCTATGTTTCTCTAGCCAATTTTTAAAATCATAAAAATTTTGAGGCGAAACTCCATGACCTACAGGAAATTCGTTATACGTAAGATCGGGTACTATATTAGAGAGAAAAGTTTTTGTTTTTCTTGCCAATTCTACAGGTATTACTTGGTCTAATGTGCCATGAGAAGAATAAACATTTAAATTTTTGAAATCGTTTTTATGATAATCTTCTTTAAGGATCTCTTCGTTTACATAACCACTTAAACCAATTATATTCTTTATTTTTTCAGGATAACTGAGAACAATCGATAATCCCAGGATTGTTCCTTGACTAAAACCCAAGAGGGTTATATTGTTTTTATCAATGGGATATTTTTCAATTATTTCATGGATACAATTCACCACGATATCTCTAGATTTTATGGCTTGTTGGTCGTCACTCCACTTCCCATCTTTATTGTCAAAATGAATGGCATACCAAGCAAAACCGTGTGGATTTAGATGGTAAGGTGCTCGTAATGAAATGACAGCGTATTTAGACGGTAATTCGGATGTAAAAGAAAATAAATCGTTATCGTCACTCCCATAGCCATGCAGCATAATAATGATCGGGACTTTATCAGAATCTTTTAAATTAGAAGGTCTGTACTGATGTTCTAATTGTAATTGTTGCTTTTCCATTTATTGATTTAAAAAATGAAACCATTTTTGAAACAAATCTGTAATAACGGGAATTCCTTTCATTTTTCTTGTAATTGCCATAACTAGAGAGTATGTCCAACAGAAAAAACAACCAACCCATAGTATCTGGCCACTAAAAAACAAAAAGGAATTACCGTTTAAAAAAGTAGTAGAAATAAATAAAAGAGCCACTAAACCAAACATATTTTTTATGTGGTAGGTTACGAGTTTATCTTTTTCTTCCATATTTAGAATGTAGGCAATAATTAACCCAATGAAGGATAAATAGGCGAGTACTGCTTTATAATTTCCTTTGTGTTTCATTAATTTAAAATCATTTTTTTATTGGCAATAATTCCGTACACTTTACCCTTAAGTTGACAGTCAAGAAGGGCTGAGTTTTTTGATTTAGATAGGATGTCCTTTTCGCTAAATACCCATTTTTCCTTAGGATTAAACAAAGTAATATCTGCATTATTCCCTTCATTGATACTGTTTATTTGAATTTTAAAATCTTCTTTTAATCCCGTTAAATATTTTATAGTTTTTTCAATATCTAAAATGTTGTTTAAGGCTCCGAAACAACTTTCTAAACCAATACTTCCATAAAGTGCGTGATCAAATTCAATTTTTTTGTTTTCAATATCGATAGGGTTATGATCGCTGGTAACCGCATCAATAGTTCCCTCTTTTAATCCTTTTATCAGGGCTTTTATATCTTTTATGGTTCTAAGTGGTGGTTGTAGTTTATAGTTGGAATCAAAGTTCTCCAAAACATCATCCGTCAAAATAAGATTGTTTATAGATACGCTACAAGTAACATTTAAACCTTTGTCTTTAGCATCTTTAATTAAAGCGACTGATTTTTTTGTTGAAATAGTTGGTATGTGAAGCTTTCCTCCGGTATATTCGAGAATATACAGATCCCTAATTATTTGAAGTTCTTCTGCTAAATTTGGGATTCCTTTTAATCCTAATTTGGTACTGCTGGTAGCTTCATTTACATTACCTTGTTTAGCAATAGAGTTCTCAAAAGGAAACGATTGTACAAGACCGTCAAACGTTTGAGAATATTGCAAGGCTATTTTTAGTAGGTTTGGGTTCTTTATGGGAGTTTTATAGTCATAGAAGCAAATAGCCCCTTCGGAACTCATATCGTATAATTCCGCTAAATTTTTTCCATTAGATCCTGCCGTTAGTGCTCCTACAGCATACAAAGAGACAGCGTTGTTGCTAGCCTGCGATTTTAAAAAATGAATTGTAGATTTATGATCAATCACTGGATTGGTATTGGAATTAACAGCTATATGAGTAAACCCACTTTTTGCAGCTGTTAATAAACCGTTTTGTAGGGTTTCTCGTTCTTCAAAACCTGGTTCACCTAACGAAACACTCGTGTCGAACCAACCTTGAGAAATATGCAGGTTGGGTAATTTGATCTCTTTTATTTGTTTACTGTTAGCGATTGTTTTAGCAATTTTAGTAATCTTTCCTTTTTCAATTAATACATCTCTTTTTTTAAGATGATGTTTTGTTGATTCGTCAACGATGATTGCAGCTTTGATTATAATATTCATTTGTAAAATTTTAAAATTACCAATTCTATTAAAAGAAACAGTAGTGCTAAAATAACAAACCATTTCCAAAAACTATTAATTTTATTGTCTTGAGCTATATTTTCAAATAGATCTTCCACATTTTTATATAAATTTATAGTATTCCAATTATTAGGGTCTGCGTACCTTAAAGTACTTTCTTTTCTATTAAAATTATAGCTTATTTTATCTATGACTTCTTCATCCAGAGTAATATCATAATTTCCAGCCTTGTGGGGGGCCTCTGAAGTAGTTATATTGACCTGGCTGCTTTTGAGTTGTTGCAATGGAATAAAGGTGGTTAAACTATCCGAAATCTTTAGTATTTCATCTTGTTTAATAGCAATCGGTATTGAATAGTCATTTTGTCTCCCGATTTCATAATAAAGTTGGGGTAATGCCAAACTTTGTTTTGCCATATTATATAAGGTAGGTACGATAAGAGGTGAATTTTGAAAATTTGAGTTTTGTGTGCTGATGGCAGCAGTTAAAGTATAAATATGATTGTTTTTTAAAATAAAAGGTTTTGAATCTTCAAAGCTTAATATTTTTTGGGCAGACGAGTTTAACTTGAAAAACGAATTGACAATTGGGTATTGAAAATTAACGATTTCTTTTTCGAATACGTTTTTATATAAGGGGTTTTCAAATTCTATTTTGGTAATTCTTTTTTCTTCTTCATTAAAACTTAAAATCGTTCCTAGTCCAAGCAATTCGTATAATGGGTTATATTCTCCAGGGGTTGCATTGCTTGATGGAATGATTAATAAAGAACCACCTTGGTCTGTATAAGATTTTAAAGCAGTAATCAATGACGCAGATAGCTGTTCTAATTCATTTAGTATAATAAAATTTTTATTGTTAAAATCGGTATAGTTTAAACTCTTACTATTTTGTTGTTTGAAAAAAAATTCGTTTTCTTTAAAAATTCGTTTTAAATAATTATCGTCAGCATCACCAATTGCTAAAATTTTAATCTTTTTTCTAAGATTGGTGCTAAAGTACAAGTTGTTGTCAAATAATAAGTTAGGGTCTGTAATTTCTATTTTCCCTTCAAAATTTTCATTATTATCAATTTCAAAAACGACCTCTTTTGTTTCCTCACGATTTATATTAGGACTAAAATCAACGGCAGTTTTTGCTATTAAATTTTCTTTTTTATAAAGTGAAATAGGGACTGTTTTTGGGATACGTCCTTGACCAGTTATTAATACCTTGAGTGTAACACCATTAATAGTTGTATTGGATATATAAACAGAATCAAGATGAATATTGGAAGTCTCCTGATATTTAAGAGCTATGACGTCTACAATCAATTCATCCGGAACTTCAGGAAAATCGTATATAGATTGGAAATCGGATATATAAATAATTCTCTTTTCCGAGTTGTTTTTTTTTGTTGAAAAAAGTTGATCGGCTCTAAAAATAACTTCGCTTGGACTCAATTGTTTTTGCGAATGTTTAACCGCTAAAATTTCGTTCTTTAAGTCTAGTGCAGCAGTGTTTCTTTTAGAAAAATCATTGGTCATCCAATTAATTTTATAATCGTAAAAATTCTGGGTGTATAATTTTTGTAAATGGGTTTGTAATGATATACCATCTGCGTTTGTTAGTTGCGTACTAAATGAATTATCGATATAAATGACTAATTCTTTATCACTTTTTAGTGCCGACTTGGTTGCTGAAAAAGGTTGGGAAAAAGCTAAAATAATACAAGAGAAAATAGTCATTCTTGTAAGCAGGATGATCCACTTCTTTAACTGTGAGCTTTTACGATTTTTAATTAGAACTCTCTTTAGAAATTCCACATTGGAAAAATCTAACCTTTTGAAACGTCTTAATTGAAATAGATGAATAAAAATAGGAATGATAAGTAGAAATAGTGCGTAAAGAAGTTCAGGGTGTTTAAACTGCATTCCAATATTTATTGTGCAAATATAAACAATGCCGTATAATAATGATGACTAGTTGCACAGAAAGGTGAAATTAAATTTAAATACCTCCCCATTAAACTTCTAAACACCTATTTTGATGAGAGATTTAAAGCCTAATGTTTTGTAGTGTAGACCATTAAAAAGATTCAAAAACACCCAAGCCAAACAATGCAAAATCATACTTTACAGGGTCATTTTCGTCTAAAATTCTTAATGATTGGTCCAGTTCTTTTAGGGCTTTAGCGTCATTTTGCTTTCTTGAGATTAAACCAAGTTTTCTAGCGACATTTCCTGTGTGAACATCCAATGGGCAGGACAATACAGACATCGGTATGGTTTTCCAGATTCCAAAATCAACACCGTTAGGGTCT
>SGZC01000102.1 GCA_004213605.1 Flavobacteriales bacterium | reverse complement strand
AGTGATACTTTAATTATTTTTGGTAAAATAATTTAAAGTAACGTTATGAAATATCATCCAATTGATTCGAAACTATTTATAAAAAATCGATCAAATTTTATGGCTCAAATGAAAGCAAATAGTTTAGCAGTTTTTAATAGTAATGATATTTATCCAATAAGTGCAGATAGTACCATGCCCTTTCAACAACACAGAGATATATACTACTTAAGTGGCGTCGATCAGGAAGAGAGTGTATTGGTATTGTTTCCAGATTGTCCAAACAAAAAACATCGCGAACTATTATTTCTAAAAGAAACCAATGATCATATCGCAGTTTGGGAAGGAGAAAAACTAACAAAAAAGCGTGCTTTTGAAGTAAGTGGTATAAAAACAGTTTACTGGTTACAAGATTTGAACAAAGTACTGACTGAACTAATGGCTCAGTCTGATACCGTTCATATTAACACCAATGAACATTATAGAGCATCCATCGAAACTGAAACAAGGGAAGATCGTTTTACCAAATGGCTTTTAAATAAATATCCTGCACATAAAGTTGAAAAAAGCAATCCCATTTTACAAAGGTTACGTTCCATAAAAGACCCCATAGAACTTGAATTATTACAAAAAGCTTGCAACATCACCGAAAAAGGAATGCGACGCGTATTAAAATTTATTAAACCTGGAGTTTCGGAGTACGAAATTGAGGCAGAATTTATTCACGAATTTCTTAGAAATCGATCTAAAGGATTTGCCTACACTCCTATTATCGCAAGTGGTAACAATGCCAATGTGCTTCATTATATCGAAAACAATCAGGTTTGTAATGATGGTGATTTAATTTTATTAGATGTTGGTGCAGAATACGCTAATTATAGCAGTGACATGACACGTACAATCCCTGTAAACGGTCGATACTCAAAACGACAAAAAGAAGTTTATAATGCTGTAAACAATGTTAAGATAAATGCAACCAATATGCTAATTCCAGGAACTATTTGGGCAGATTATCATAAAGAAGTAGGAAAACTTATGACTTCCGAATTATTGGGCTTAGGCCTACTTGATAAAGCAGATGTTCAAAACGAGGACCCTAACTGGCCTGGCTATAAAAAATATTTTATGCATGGCACCTCACACCATATGGGGTTAGACACTCATGATTACGGCTTGTTATGGGAGCCTATGAAAACGAACATGGTTTTTACAGTAGAGCCCGGAATTTATATTCCAGAGGAGGGTTTTGGAATTCGATTAGAAGATGATGTTGTTATCCAAGAAAAAGGAGCCCCACTCAACTTAATGAAAAATATTCCAATAGCGATTGAAGAAATTGAGGATATTATGAATTCCTAGAAAAACAGAACAAGCTTTTAAAACGGTTTAATTGGATTCGTTGACTGATATTTAGATCGATTAAATAATGATAGTACAATTTAAAAATTCCTCCATACATTATTCGATAACTGGAAAAGGGAAATGTATTGTTTTATTACATGGATTTTTACTAAACACCGGTATTTGGTCTGATTTAATTCCGCTTCTCTCCAAAAAGAATAAAGTCCTCGCTATCGATCTTCCAGGACATGGAAAAAGTGATTGTATTAGTGAATTGCTCAGTATGGAGCTATTAGCAGATATGGTTAATTTTATTTTAGAAAAGAATAATTTAACAACTGCTAGTCTAATTGGCCATTCTATGGGAGGCTACATCAGTTTGGCCTTTACAGAAAAATACCGATACAAAGTTAATACTCTTGTCCTACTAAATTCAACAACTGAGAAAGATTCAATAGAAAGAAAAAGCAATAGAGAAAGAGCACTTAAAATTATTTCCACAAATAAAAATATTTTTATAAAGACAGCAATTCGCTCGTTGTTTCCTGAAAAAAAATTAAAAGTATATAAAGATCTCATTGAAGTTCTTACAGAAGATGCGTTAAAACTATCAAAACAAGCGATAATTGCCTCAATTCATGGAATGAAATTAAGAAACGATAGAACACAAATTTTAAAATTATTTGATGGTAAAAAATATATAATTTCAGGTATTGAGGATCCAATAATACCATTTTCAAATGCTATAAAAGTCTCAATTAGCAGTGATGCAGAGCTTCTAAAAGTTGATTCAGGTCACATGAGTGTAACTGAAAATAATCACGAAATTATTGAGGTTATGAAACGGATCGGTTTTATTTAATTTTTTATAATTACGCCTTTGTTTTAGAGATTAATTTTCTGGCTCTAATGAATTCCAACCTCTGGCTATTAAGGGAATTTTCTCATCCCCTCGGGTAATTAAATGGACCCCTTCTTTTTTGTGTGTGATATGTCCAATCACCGATAAGTTTGGGTTTCCTTTTATTTTTGGAAAATCTTCCATCTTAACTGTAAAAAGCAATTCATAATCTTCTCCTCCACTCAGAGCGATGGTGGTACTGTCCATTTTAAATTCTTCACAAGCAGAAATAACTTGCTGGTCCAGTGGTATTTTATCTTCGTATAAAGTACAACCTACTTTAGATTGTTTGCAGAGGTGTAAAATTTCGGAGGACAATCCATCACTAATATCTATCATTGAAGTTGGTTTAACTTCTAAATCTTGTAAAAGCTTAGGGATGTCTTGACGTGCTTCTGGTTTTAATTGTCTTTCGATTAAATAAGTGTAATTCCCCAAATCTGGTTGAGATTGAGGATTTACTTCAAATACTTTTTTTTCTCTCTCTAAAACTTGAAGGCCAAGATATGCAGCTCCAAGGTCTCCTGACACTATCAATAAATCATTTTCTTTTGCAGTATTCCTGTAAACTGCTTCTCCTTTAGCTACTCGACCAATAGCGGTAACACTTATTACCAAACCTGTTTTTGACGAAGTAGTGTCTCCTCCAACAACATCAATTTTGTAGAGTTTAGCGGCAGTATGAATGCCTTCGTACAATTCTTCAAGAGCCTCAACGGGAAATCGATTTGAAACTCCAATAGAAACGGTTATTTGCTCAGCACTTGCATTCATGGCAAAAACGTCAGATAAATTTACAATTACTGCTTTATAACCCAAGTGTTTTAGAGGCATGTAACTTAAATCAAAATGAACCCCCTCAACCAATAAATCGGTTGTTACAACAATTTCTGTTAAAGAATCATTAGAGATAACCGCAGCGTCATCCCCAATTCCTTTAATTGTTGATTTTTGGGTTATTTTAAAATTTTTGGTAAGGTGTTCAATCAACCCAAATTCTCCTAATTCTGAAATATTTGTGGTAGAATTATTTTTATTTTCAAACATAAGTCGATACGTATTTCTGCAAAAATAACAGTAAATTACTTATAAATAGCAACTACAACAAAGAGCATTTACAACTATTTCATTTAATTATTTTTTCTTGCATTCTTTCGTTGTTTTTTTTCAGACCTTCTTTGTGCTTTCTTTTTCTCTTTTTTAGCTTGTTTTTCTTCCTTAGTTAAATACAAATCAACAATTTGACCATTGTAGAACAGATCATTTTTATCAATAGTGGAGACGTCTACTACTTGTTCATCTGCTAATTGTTGTACGTATTTATCTATTTCTTGACTTGAAATCCAACCTCCTCCTAAAGATTTATACAAAAAAACAATTGCTAAAGTTTAGTGATTTTTTTGTTTCTTTGGTAAAAAATTGAAAAAAATACTATGAAAAAGTTATTACTATCAGTCGTATTCTTGTTTGTTTCGACTTTAAATTCGCAAACACCATGTGAAAATGGATTGGCAGGCCAATATCCTTGTAACGGATATGACCTACAAGTTTTTATCCCCATTACCGATTTTGACGCTAACAATGCAAATGATTCATGGGGATGGACCGATCCCGAAGATGGAACTGAGTATGCGTTAGTGGGTCTAGATAATGGAACCGCCTTCCTGGATATTTCAGATCCAATAAATCCAACCTATTTAGGGAAATTACCTACTCACACAAATTCAAGTTTATGGAGAGATGTAAAAGTGTACAATAATTATGCATTTGTAGTTAGTGAAGCAGATGGACATGGTATACAAATTTTTGACTTAACGCGTTTAAGAGATGTAGCTAACCCCCCAGAAATATTTACGGAAGATGCACATTATGCTGGCTTTGGAGGCGCCCATAATATCGTTATCAACGAAGAAACAGGTTATGCCTATGGTGTCGGTGCAGACTTTAGTGGAGGCCCACATTTTGTTAATATCCAAGACCCTTTGAATCCGATAGGTGAAGGGGGATACAGTGGTAGTGGTTATACGCATGATGCACAAGTAGTTGTTTACGATGGTCCCGATTCGGATTATACCGGAAAGGAGATTTACATTGGAAGTAACGAAGATTTTGTAACTATTGTGGATGTTACAGACAAATCAAATCCACAACTAATATCCAATGTATTCTACTCCAATACTGCATATACTCATCAAGGTTGGTTTACGGAAGATTTAAGTTATTTTATTATGGGAGACGAAATCGATGAGTTGAATTTTGGATTTGATACTCGGAATATTATTTTTGATTTTACCGATTTAGATAATCCAGAACTCGCTTTTGAATACACTGGCCCAACTGCTGCAACAGATCACAATGGCTACGTGAAAGGCGATACATTTTACCTAGCAAACTACAAAGCTGGTATGCGAGTAATTGATATTTCTGACATTGCAAATGGCAATATGACCGAAACAGGATATTTTGATGTTTTTATTTACGGAAATTCCGCAGGTTACGATGGAGCTTGGAATGTATACCCTTATTTTGAAAGCGGAAATATTATTATTTCGAGTTTGGTGTATAGCGATCCAACCTATGTGCCCGGTTTCTACATAGTAAAATCTTCTTCATTAGGAATTGGGGATAATACTATTTCTAATTTTAATATACATCCCAATCCAAGTTCCAATTATGTAAATATTAGTGCTTCAGAAACTCAAATCAAAACGATTGATGTTTATGATTTAAATGGCAAGTTGGTGATTTCTAATCAATATAATTCTTTAGAAACAACTAATTTAAATATTTCAAATCTATCAAATGGAATCTATATTTTAAAAATCAATACTAAATTTACCTCGAAAGTTGTCAAGTTTTAAAATACTTCTCAATATCTATTATATTTATGATGGAAAAGAATTATTTGATTGATAGTAAATTAATTGTTTAAAAAGTAGGGTTTATTGATAATTAAATTGTTTCATATTAAAATTATGAATGAAAAAATTAATTGTTAACGAACAATTCATAATTAATATCTTTGTATGATTAAACTTAATTTCATGAAAAAAATAATGTTCTCTGTGTTTTTTGTGTATAGCCTTTTAAATAACGCACAAACTCCTTGCAATAACGGTATGGCAGGATCTTATCCATGTAATGGCTATGATTTACAATCTTTTATCCCTTTTTCAACATTTAATACCTCTGGCGGGAATGATTCTTGGGGTTGGACCGATCCTGATGATGGAAACGAATATGCAATCATGGGCTTAAAAAATGGTACCGCCTTTATTGACATTTCTGATCCTATTAATCCTGTTTACCTAGGAAAATTGCCCACATACACATCCAACAGCACTTGGAGAGATATAAAAGTGTATCAAAATCATGCTTTTGTGGTAAGTGAAGCTGGAGGACATGGAATGCAAGTGTTTGATTTAACTCGTTTAAGAAACGTTGCAAATC
>SGZC01000101.1 GCA_004213605.1 Flavobacteriales bacterium | reverse complement strand
AGGAGTATCAGTTCGAAAGTTAAAGTTCAATATGCATATTATGCATCTGATAATCCATTGGAAACTGGCAGTACACTAGCTTCAGGAGGACTTGGGACTTCAGGAGTTAAACCGACCTACTTGATTACAGAAAAAATGTTAGATCAAATTTTAGAATAACTATTTTGAAAAATAAAATATTAATTACGGGCGGTGCTGGATTTATAGGCTCTAATTTTGTAAAGTTGATCGTTAAAAATAGCGAGGATCAGATTTTTGTTCTAGACAAACTTACGTATGCCGGAAATTTAAAGAATTTAGAAGCGGTTTCTAACTTGCCAAATTATAATTTTATCAAGGGCGATATTTGTGATAAAGAACTGATTGAGAGTATTTTTGAAGAACATCAGTTCAACAAAGTAGTGCATTTTGCTGCCGAATCTCATGTGGACAACTCTATTACTAGCCCATCTGCATTTATTCAAACAAATATAGTAGGAACATTTAACCTGTTGCACAGTGCTTATTATTTATGGATGACCGGCCCAAATCATTTAAAAAAAGAGTTTGAAAGTGCCCGCTTTTTACATATATCTACGGACGAAGTATATGGAACACTCGGAGAAACAGGCTTATTTACTGAAAATACGGCTTATGCCCCCAATAGTCCTTATAGCGCTTCAAAAGCATCGTCAGATTTTTTAGTAAGAAGTTATTTTCATACCTATGGAATGCCTGTTGTTACTACAAATTGTTCAAATAACTATGGTGCTTACCAACATAAAGAGAAGCTAATTCCTACGATTATAAGAAAAGCCTTGTCGGGTCAATCAATTCCTATTTATGGAAATGGAAAAAACGTAAGAGATTGGATTTATGTGATCGATCACTGCAAGGGAATTCAACTGGTATTGGAAAAAGGAAGGCTCGGAGAAACTTATAACATTGGAGGGAGAAATGAGCGTGAAAATCTTTATATTGCCCACACTATTTGCAATTTGTTAGATAAATTAGCACCAAGTGAAACTCCTTATGGTGAGCAAATAAATTTTGTTCAAGATCGAGCAGGACACGATTTTAGGTATGCTATTGATGCTGATAAAATTGAAAATGAATTAGGCTGGAAAGCTGAGGAAAACTTCGAAAGCGGTATCCTAAAAACCATCGATTGGTATTTAAAAAATAAGAATCAATTATAATTGTTATGAAGGGAATTATTTTAGCAGGAGGATCAGGAACTAGGCTACACCCTATCACTTTAGCCTTAAGTAAGCAGCTAATGCCTGTGTATAACAAACCTATGATATATTACCCGTTATCCACATTAATGTATGCTGGAATAAGAGATATTTTAATCATTTCAACCCCTCAAGATTTACCTTTATTTGAACAATTACTTGGTGACGGAAAAAAGTTGGGATGTAATTTTAGCTTCGCAGTTCAAGAGCAACCAAACGGATTGGCAGAAGCCTTCATTGTTGGTAGAGATTTTATAGGTAAGGACAAAGTCGCTTTGATATTAGGAGACAACATATTTTATGGATCTGGCTTAAAAGAATTACTCCAAGCAAACAGCAATCCGGATGGAGGAATTATTTACGCATATCACGTTCAAGATCCAGAGAGATACGGTGTGGTCGACTTTGACAATCAAGGGAAAGCTCTAACCATAGAGGAAAAACCTAAAAATCCCAAATCGAATTATGCGGTGCCTGGGATCTATTTTTATGACAATCAGGTAGTCGAAATTGCAGCAAGCATGGAGCCAAGCGAACGTGGGGAATTAGAAATTACGGATATAAATAACGAATATTTAAAAGCAGGAAAATTAAATGTCAGTATTTTGGACAAAGGCATTGCTTGGCTGGATACAGGAACTTTTTCATCTTTAATGCAAGCATCGCAATTCGTTGAAGTTATAGAAGAACGTCAAGGACTAAAAGTAGGAAGTATTGAACAGGCTGCATTTGATATGGGCTATATATCAAAAGAAAACCTAAATAATTTATTGAAGCCACTATTAAAGAGTGGTTACGGTAAACATATATTGTAAACCAGTTACACGTGAAAATAGAACAAACTCCACTTAAAGACTGTTTTGTATTAACTCCGGCTATTCTTGAGGATGAGCGGGGGACTTTTTACGAAACGTACAATAAAAATTTGTTTAAAAAAGTAACTGGGCTAGATGTAAATTTTGTTCAAGACAATCAATCTACTTCTAGGCTTGGAGTTTTAAGAGGATTGCATTATCAAACCGGAAAAATGGCTCAAGCTAAATTAGTAAGGGTTCTAGAAGGACATGTTTTAGATATTGTTGTAGACATTAGAAGTAATTCTGAAACTTTTGGGAGGCATTTTTCAATTATTTTAGATGACGTTAAACAACAGCAACTATTCGTTCCAAGAGGATTTGCTCATGGTTTTATCACCTTGTCACCAAAATCAACGTTTGCATACAAATGCGATAATCTTTACGATAAATCTTCGGAACGAGGAATCATCTATAGTGACGCAACCCTTCAGCTAGATTGGAATCTCCCAAATGATAAGTTCATTATATCAGAAAAAGATTTAAAACTCCCTTCTTTTTTAGAAGCAACATCAAAATGAAAATACTCATCACAGGTGCAAACGGACAACTAGGAAAATGCATAAAAGATGTATCGATTCATTATCCAGCGCATAATTATTTGTTTCTAAGTCGAAAAGATTTAGATATAACAAATAAAGAAGGAATACAGGTATTATTTGATAAAGAAGAATTTGATTTTTGTATTAATGCCGCTGCCTATACTCACGTAGAAAAAGCAGAAAGCAATCAAGAAAAAGCTTTTTTAGTGAATAAAGAAGGGGCCAGGAATATAGCCGAACAGTGTAAAAACAATAACACTACAATGATTCAAATTTCAACTGATTACGTTTTTGATGGAGAAAAAGGAGCGCCCTATACGGAAAAGGATTTAACGAATCCAATTAATGTTTATGGAGCCTCTAAATTAGAAGGAGAAAAGATGGTCCAAGAATATTGTAAAAAATACTATATTATTAGAACCTCATGGTTATACTCCCAATATGGACATAATTTTTTCAATACGATTTTAAGAATCGCAAAGGATAAAAAATCACTGACTGTAACATCAGAACAAACAGGGACTCCTACCAATGCAAATGATTTAGCAGAAGCTATTCTTTTTTTTATCAACTCAGATTCTACCAAATATGGTATTTATAATTTCAGTAATCAAGGAAAAGCAACCTGGTATGACTTTGCAAAAGAGATATTAACGCAAACAGGCCAATTAACAAAAACAAATCTTGTAAAAACGGACTATTACCGTACATTTGCAAAAAGACCAGCGTTTAGTGTTTTAGATGGTAAAAAATATTTTTCACGATTTAGTGATCAAAGCATTGAATGGCAAAAAAGCTTAAAGAAAGTTATTAAATTAAAAATAAACAACTAGTATTTGAGCATAAAAATAGTAATTATAAATTATACTTTATGGAAAACAAAAACGACGAAATTAGTATATTATATATATTTCATTCTTTTAGAAAAGGGTTTTTAAAACTTGCCATACATGGTTTTAATGTTCTAAATTTTATTGTTAAAAACTGGAAAACATTTGTTTTGTTAGTTGTTTTAGGCGTTGTACTGGGTTATTTTTCAAACTTGGATTATAAAGCAAATAAAAGTGCAAAAATTTTGCTTAGAATAAATCATGACGCAGTAAGTTATGTTTATAATGAAATAGACTTCCTAAACCAAAAAATCGCAGAAAATGATAAAGAATTTTTCAAGACGGTTGGCTTTGAAAACTCCGAAGTCCCTATTAAAGAGCTAGAGATTAAACCCATCATTGACTTAACAGAAATTTCAAGAAGATATGAAGTGAACGATAGAAATCTAGAAGGACTATTAAGAAATTTGGATTTTAATACCATTGACTTAGACATATCTGAAACGTTTAATTCCAAATATAAAAATCATATTCTAAATATGAATTTATCGACTACTGCTGACGATAAAACGATTACTAATTTAATTAGCTACTTTAATGACAATACACTACTGCAAAAATTAAAAGACACAACGCTAAAGGATATAAAAAAACACATTGAATTAAATACGAAGTCCATCATACAAATAGAAAGGATTATAGAAAATTATAGCCAAAACAGATCACTGCCTTCGGAGTCAGATCAAATTTATGTTGTAGATAAAAATTTTAGTGTTCATGGTCTTTTAATAAAAAAGACAGAATTGCAAAAAGAATCAGAAGATTTAAATAAATATTTAGTTAATGAGAACGAAGTTGTTGTCATGGTTAATAAACCAAACATCATTAATGAAAAAAGAGGATTATTTGGAAATCCAATGGTTAAGTACCCTATCATGTTAGTTTTAGCCTATCTTTTTTTAGTTTTTCTAAGGAATTCTTATTTCAATCTAAAACAATTAGCAGAGTCGTCTGAAAACAATTAGCCTTTTCAAAGCACTACTATTAAACTACTATGAAAACAAACCTAATTGTTTTTGGAACAAGGCCCGAAGCTATAAAAATGGCTCCACTAGTCTTAGCATTTAAAAAAGACAAAACATTTCACACAAAAGTTTGCGTGACCGCCCAGCACAGAGAAATGTTAGATCAGGTATTAGATTTTTTTGACATACATCCAGATTATGATTTAAACGTCATGAAACCTAATCAAAATCTGTACAGCCTTACCGCTACTATTATAGAAGGAATGAAACCGGTATTAGAAGAAGTAAGCCCAGATTTTGTCTACGTTCATGGTGATACCACTACCTCTATGGCAGTAGGAATTGCTGCTTTTTACAACGGAGCAAAGGTGTGTCATGTAGAAGCAGGTCTCAGAACGTTTGATAGAAAGTATCCATTTCCAGAAGAATTTAATCGGCAGTTAACAGGAAAAATTGCGGACTATCACTTTGCCCCAACAATTCTTTCTCAAAAAAACCTACTTCAAGAAAACACCAACATTAATAACATAATTATAACCGGAAACACTGTAATTGATGCTTTGTTATTTGGTATTGCAAAAGTAAACAGCACTAATTTTAAAGATATTGAAATAGAAGGACTAAAGGGTATTTTAGATGTTAGTAAGAAAATTATTTTGGTTACGGGACATAGAAGAGAAAATCATGGCGAAGGACTATTAAATATTTGCTCAGCTCTAAAACAAATCGCAGAAAACAATAAAGAGACTCAAATAATATATCCGGTACATCTAAATCCAAATGTTGAGAAACCTGTTTATGAGCTTCTATCAGGAATTGACAATATAATTCTTGTTAAACCCCTAGCGTATGCATCATTTATTTGGCTAATGGAAAAATCATATCTAATTATAACCGATAGTGGTGGAATACAAGAAGAAGCACCAAGTCTAGGAAAACCTGTTTTGGTAACAAGAGATACAACAGAACGCCCTGAAGCTGTTGAAGAAGGTACAGTTTTGCTGGTCGGGACCGACACACAAAAAATAATTAACGAAACACAAAAATTAATAAGCGATGCCGCTTATTATAAAAAATTGAGTTTGCTACACAATCCTTATGGAGATGGCAATGCAACTTCAAGAATAGTAAATTTTATTAAGGAAATATAGTATGGAAAATAAACCTAGTGTGGTAATGATGGGGCTTGGCTATATTGGCTTACCTACTGCAGCATTAATCGCCAGTAGAGGCTTGAAGGTTACAGGCGTAGACATAAGACAAGGAGTTGTTGACACCATCAATAAAGGACAAATTCATATTGTAGAA
>SGZC01000100.1 GCA_004213605.1 Flavobacteriales bacterium | reverse complement strand
AACTAGAATAAAATTACGGATTAAGCACTCCCCTAGTATAGAAGTATTTTTATACTGATTGTATCAATTAGAAAGTGTTTATTATTTTATATACAACTCCTTTAAAATTAAATTGATCATTTTTTACTTTTCCTAATAGGCAGCGGCCTATTGGAGCTGCTGGGGCTACACCAAGGTAAATAGTGTCATGAATCTGTAGTTTGCCTACCGATATACTTATAAAAAAATTCGCTTGGTTAGTTTCGATAATGCTACCTAAACGAATTGTTTCTGAAGTATCACTAATGTTGATTTTATCCAGTTGGCGAATCACTTTTTCAATTTCATTTAATTGCTTACCAGCATTTTCACGTTCAATTTGCAACATAGCACGTCCCGTATGGTGCTTGTCGCCACTAGTACTTTTGGATTCGTCCCTTAAGGACGTTTCGATATCTGATATGGTGTTTAAAATACTCCTGTGACGACTTTTAATTAAGTCTTTACATTGCTGTTGTAATTCAAATTTTAATTCTTGAATCGTCATCTATTTATAATTGAACACTATGCGGTTATTAAATAAAAACTCCGAACGTTAAGTTCGGAGTTTAGTTTTATTCTTCCTCTTCTATTTCACTCATTTCAAAGCTATCCATAAAGGCGGTTGTAAAGTTACCATCTATGAAATCGGGATGATCCATCAATTGCCTATGAAAGGGGATGGTAGTTTTAATTCCCTCGAGAACAAACTCATCCAATGCCCTGCGCATTTTACTAATGGCTTCTTCACGCGTTTGTGCCGTAGTAATTAATTTTGCAATCATGGAGTCGTAATTTGGAGGTATTGTGTATCCTGCATAAACATGCGTGTCTAAGCGAACTCCATGACCTCCTGGTGAGTTTAGTTCCGTAATTTTCCCTGGGTGAGGTCTAAAATCGTTGAAAGGATCTTCAGCATTGATTCGACACTCAATAGAATGGAGTTTAGGAAAGTAATTTACCCCCATAATAGGAATTCCGGCTGCAACTTTTATTTGTTCTCTTATTAAGTCGAAATCAATGATTACTTGTTCTGTAATTGGGTGCTCAACTTGGATCCGTGTATTCATTTCCATGAAATAAAAATTTCGATGTTTATCAACTAAAAACTCAACGGTTCCTGCTCCCTCATATTTTATATACTCAGCAGCTCTTACAGCGGCAAGTCCCATTTCTTCTCGAAGTTTATCTGTCATAAATGGACTTGGCGTTTCTTCGGCTAACTTCTGGTGACGTCTTTGTATAGAGCAATCTCTTTCGCTTAAATGACAAGCGTTTCCTTTGCTATCGCCGATAATTTGTATTTCGATATGGCGAGGTTCTTCGATAAGTTTTTCCATATACATATCGTCATTCCCAAAAGCAGCTTTACTTTCTGCTCTCGCAGATTTCCAGGCGTTTTCAAGATCCTCTTCACTCCAAACAGCTCGCATTCCCTTACCACCACCACCGGCGCTTGCTTTAAGCATCACAGGATACCCTGTTTCTTTAGCTACTTTTACACATGTTTTAAAATCTGGAATAATGCCTTCGCTACCGGGAACGCATGGTACCCCAGCCTCAATCATAGTGGTTTTAGCCATGGCTTTGTCACCCATACGGTTAATCATATCTTCAGAAGCGCCAATAAACTTAATATTGTGTTCTTCACACAATTTAGAAAATTTAGCATTTTCGGAAAGAAAGCCATAGCCAGGGTGAATCGCATCGGCGTTTGTAATTTCAGCTGCAGCTATTATATTGGGTATTTTTAAATAACTTTCGTTACTTGGTGCAGGGCCAATACAAACAGCTTCATCAGCAAATCTAACATGGAGACTTTCAGCATCCGCAGTAGAATAAACTGCTACAGACTCTATCCCCATTTCTCTACAAGTACGAATTACTCTTAATGCTATTTCTCCTCTATTGGCAATTAGTATTTTTTTGAACATAATTTCAATAAATTTCAATGCGTCAAAATCATATTAATAAACAATGGATTATGATTTTGACTATTTTAGATTTAATTAATTAAGATGGGTCTACCAAAAATAATGGTTGGTCAAACTCCACTGGTGTAGCATCATCGACTAAAAACTTAACAATTTTTCCAGAAACCTCACTTTCAATTTCATTGAAAAGTTTCATGGCCTCTATTATACATAAAACGTCACCTTCTTTGACACTGTCTCCAACCTCAACAAAGGCAGGTTGGTCTGGTGATGATTTTCTGTAAAAAGTACCAATTATGGGTGATTTTACAGTTATGTAGTTTGCGTCCTCTGTTTCTGGAGACCCTTCAATTAAGGGTTCGGAAGTAGCTTGAGGTGCCGCTACTGGCGCTGGGGCAACTTGGGGTGCCAGGGCAGGCATTTGTTGAATGTAAGTCGTGTCAGCTTTTGCTTGTTCATCAACTGTTTTGATCGTGATCTTTACATCATTCATTTCAAGTTTTACTTCTGTAGCTCCAGATTTTGCTACAAACTTGATTAAATTTTGAATCTCTTTTAAATTCATGGTTTCAGTTTTAGTTGTTCTATTTATTAGGAGTCATATGCCCAGGTAAGGTACATAGCTCCCCAGGTAAATCCACCTCCGAAGGCGGCAAATACTAATTTATCCCCTTTTTTAAGTTTTTTCTCATAATCCCAAAGACATAAAGGTAAGGTTGCGGAAGTCGTATTCCCATATTTGTGAATATTTTTCATCACCTTGCTCTCAGCTAACGCCATTCTATTTGAAGTCGCGTCTATAATTCTGTTATTTGCTTGATGAGGCACCAGCCATTGAATGTCGTCTCCGGTTATCTTGTTTCTTTCCAATATTTTCTCAGAAACATCCGCCATCCGAGTAACAGCAAATTTAAATACTGTTTTTCCATCCTGAAACACAGTATGTTGATTGTTTTCTACTGTTTCTGTTGAAGCTGGAAGCAAAGAGCCTCCCGCATCAATTTTTAAGGACTCTCTTCCAGAACCATCTGTTCTTAAAAGTTCGTCTTGTACGCCCAGTCCTTCGTAATTTGGCTCGAAAAGAGCTGCTCCTGCCCCATCCCCAAAAATGATACAGGTTGTACGATCTTTATAATCAATTATCGAAGACATTTTATCGGCTCCTATTAACAGCACTTTTTTGTAACGTCCCGACTCAATATACTTGGCAGCTGAAGACATTCCAAATAAAAAACTAGAACAAGCGGCCATTAAATCGTAAGAGAAAGCATTTTCTGCTCCAATTTGAGTAGCAACATAAGATCCGGTTACTGCAACTGGCATATCTGGCGTAGCAGTTGCCATAATAATCATATCTATTTCCTTGGGGTCGGTATTATTTTTTTTAAGGAGGTCCTTTGCGGCTTGTATGGCAAGAAACGATGTTCCCTTATCTTTATCTTTTAATATTCTACGTTCTTTTATACCCGTTCTAGTAGAAATCCACTCATCATTGGTGTCTACCATCGTTTCCAAAATTTGATTGGATAAAACGTAATCTGGGACGTAGCCTCCTACAGCTGTAATTGCTGCTGTGATTTTACTCATATTTTTGAATTAATGTATCAAAAAGAGGCAAAATTCCTCTAAATCGGTCGAAAATTACTAAAAATTAGTCAAAAACAAGAAAAAAACGCTTAATTTTTATCTGTTTTTAAAACCTATAAAAAATGATAACTATAAAAAAACGCTCACATTAATGTGAGCGTTTTTTTTTGAATGTTTTTTCGCACTAAGCTACTTCTTCAACGGAATCAATAACTATTTGACCTCGGTAATATAACTTTCCTTCATGCCAATGTGCTCGGTGGTATAAATGAGACTCTCCTGTTGTAGGATCTGTAGCTATTTGTGGTGTAGTTGCTTTGTAATGCGTTCTTCTTTTATCTCTTCTAGTTTTGGAGATTTTTCTTTTTGGATGTGCCATTACTTTTTTATTTGTCTGTTAATAAATTTTTTAATTTGTCCCATCTTGGGTCTGTATTTTCATCTTTCGTATCGGGTTTATCACCTTCAGTCGTTGGACGCAACTCTTCAAGTTTATTTAGAATATCAGATTTTAAAGTTCCAGCTTCGATTCCTGGATGGATTCTCTTTGTTGGAACTGCCAATACAATTGATTCATAGACGCATTGCTGAATATTAAATTCATAACTTCCATGAGGTATTATAATTAACTCTTCATTTTCATCATTAAATTCGTCACCAAATTTCACGATAAAATCAAATGATCCTGTGATGCCTTGGTTGTAGGGCTCATTAGTTACATCACAGTTTACGTTTACATATCCTTTAAAGGCTAACGTAAACTCCAACATGGTGTTTTTTTTAATTAGCAGTACATCAAGATCAATTTCTGAATTATTAAAATCTTCATACTCAAAATACTCAAAGAACGTTTTGTTTATTTTAAAGTCAAACGAGTGCTTTCCTAATTTTAACCCTATAAAAGGAATTATAAATTCTTTCAATTGCTTCATAATCACACAGCTGTTATACACAACTAACTTTTCAATAACGCGGCTGCAAAGATAAAAAAATAATTATACTGCATATCTTTTTTAGCAAATCTTTTTTGGCATTTAATTTTTAAAACACATTGCGCTTAAGAACTGCATCGAATTTGAAGCTAATTATTGTTTTTTCTTATAAAATGGCTTCTTATAAGTTGACGTTTTTAAAGGGTCATTAGAAAGTATTTGATGCTCTTCTCTTTTCTTAAATATGTCGATGGCGTTAAAAACAGCTGCCTTAAAAGAAGCATGGTCTGCTATATTTTTTCCTGCAATATCAAAGGCAGTACCGTGATCTGGAGAGGTCCTGACTTTATTTAATCCTGCGGTATAATTTACACCTTTTCCGAAGGATAGCGTCTTGAAAGGTACAAGGCCCTGATCGTGATAAGAAGCTATTACAGCGTCGAAACTCTCGTAATTTCCTGATCCAAAAAAACTATCTGCCGCATAAGGTCCGTAAACTAATATCCCTTCATTGAATAGGTTTTGTAAGACTGGCCTTAGTAAAGTGTCGTCTTCACTCCCGATTACACCGTGGTCTCCATTATGAGGATTAATCCCTAAAACAGCTATTTTGGGCTTTCGAATACCAAAATCTTTGATCAAGCTATCCTTTATAGTCCTTATTTTTTTTTCTATTACTTCTTTGGTGATTTTTTTGGAAACATCTTTAACCGCTACATGATCTGTTAAAAGTCCAACCCTTAAAGAATCTTTAATCATCAACATTAAGCTTTCGCCCTCTAACTCCTTATTTAAAAAATCGGTATGACCTGGAAAATTAAAGTCTTTCGATTGAATATTAGATTTGTTTATAGGAGCAGTCACCAATACATCTATTTTGTTATCTTTTAGTGCGGCTAGCGATGCGTTTAAAGCCTTTATAGCATAAGAACCTATTTTTGGGCTCTCTTTACCAAAATTTATAGTTACCGACTCTTTCCAGGTATTAAAAACATTAATTTTTTTTTCCTGGATCGATTCTAATTTGTCTATCCCAAATAGATTGCAATCGATATGATAATATTTTTTAAAAAAATTCATGATTTCAAGAGACGCAAATATTACTGGCGTAAAAAAATCAAGAATTCTTGGGTCTTGTAATGTTTTTAAAACTATTTCACTACCAATACCATTTAGGTCTCCAATAGAAATCCCCACTACTATTTTATTTTGCTTATTCATTTAACCTAGATCCCTTTTTTTATCATTATTTTTGTTTTACAAATGTAACTAAATGTAATTATGTTTACAGGAATAATTGAATCAATGGGAGAAATTG
>SGZC01000010.1 GCA_004213605.1 Flavobacteriales bacterium | reverse complement strand
AGGATGTTTGGCATCGGTATGGCCTTCCACTCCAAATTTAGCCCAATCAATGAGTTCTTGTTGTATATAATCTGAAGTTTTTTTTGGTTGTAATCCAAGTGAGTTGCCACATAAGTATATTAATTCTTCTCCTTGGTTATTGGTGGGCATTAAAAACTTATTTCGAAAACCGCTCAAAGGGTCTTGTTTGTCTTTTTTAATGGCAAAGGTTAAATTATGTTCGTACATTTAATTTTGTAGATTAGGAACTGAAACAAAAATAAGAATTATTAAATTAACCAATTTTAGTATTTCAACTAAATAATACCACCATACTAATTATAAATTAGTAATTTATATTATATTTATTTTTAAATTTAAATAGATGAAAAGAATACTATTTTTTATTTTTTATTTTTTTTGTTTTACTACCAATGCTCAAAATTATTCCATAGCAAGAGAATGGAATGAACACGTATTAGAGGCTATAAGGAATGATTTTGCGAGACCTACCGTACATGCTCGGAACTTATTTCATACCAGCATGGCGATGTATGATGTTTGGGCAGTTTTTGATGAAAATGCAGACACTTTTTTTTTAGGTAAATCCTTGGGGGACTATCATTGTGAATTTAATGGGTTTTACAACGATGTGTTAGTTGATGAAAATAGAAAAAAAGCAATTAGCTATGCGGTTTATAGAATCATGTTACATAGATTTTCAAGCTCTCCTGGAATTGACGAGATATACAGTTCTATCGATAATTTTATGGATGAATTGGGTTATAACAAGTATGATGAGAGCATAGACTATCATAACGGAGATGCTGCCGCTTTAGGGAATTATGTAGCGCAACAGATTATTGAATTTGGACTCCAAGATAATTCAAATGAGCAGGATGATTATGCGAATTTAGTCTACGAGCCCTTGAATGAACCCTTGATTACTGACTTAGGTGGTAACCCAAATCTTTCGGAACCTAATCATTGGCAACCCTTAACTGTTGATGAATTTATTGATCAAAGTGGGAATTATCATCCTGGAGGTTCTCCAGAATTCTTGAGTCCAGAATGGGGTAAAGTAATTCCGTTTTCTTTAAAAGAGGAAGATCTTTCTATACATTCAACACCTGATTATGATTATTGGGTATATCATGATCCAACAAGCCCATACTATATACAAGAGGGAAATGGATTAGACGACCCGTTTAAATGGGGATTCGCATTGGTATCTATATGGGGTTCTCATTTAGATCCAAATGATGATGTGATGATAGATATATCTCCAGCAAGTATTGGAAATATCTCAAATTTTCCAGAAACTTTTGAGGAGTATAAAGATTTTTATAATTTTTTTGATGGAGGAGATCCAAGTGCAGGCTGGGAAATTAATCCTAGTACCGGTTTAGCTTATGAGGAACAAATGGTTCCAAGGGGTGACTATGGAAGAGTTTTAGCGGAGTTCTGGGCAGACGGTCCCGATAGTGAAACACCCCCGGGTCATTGGTTTACGATATTAAATTATGTAAATGATCATCCGCAGCTTATAAAAAAGTTTAAGGGTCAGGGTGAAATACTGAATAATTTAGAGTGGGATATAAAGTCCTATTTTATTTTATCAGGAGCCATGCACGATTCTGCAATTGCAGCCTGGGGTATTAAAGGGTTTTATGATTATATCAGACCTATGAGTGCCATCAGGTATATGTGTGATCGAGGACAATCTTCAGACATTAATTTTTCCAATTATAATCCACATGGAATTCCCTTAGTTCCTGGATTTATTGAAGTAATTCAAGAAGGAGATCCTCTCGAAGGAGATGACTTAGAGCATATTGGTAAAATAAAATTATTTACGTGGAGGGGCCATGAACACATCATTAGCGCTGATTATGATATTGCTGGTGTTGGATGGATTCTTGCAGAAAAGTGGTTTCCATACCAGAGGCCTTCTTTCGTAACACCTCCATTTGCAGGTTATGTATCTGGTCATTCCACATTTTCGAGAGCTGCCGCAGAGGTATTAACCTTATTAACTGCCGATGAGTTTTTTCCGGGCGGGATGGGAACTTTTGATGTTTATACCAATGATTTTTTAAAATTTGAAGTAGGTCCGAGTATGGATTTTCAATTACAATGGGCTACCTACAGAGATGCCTCAGATCAAACGAGTTTGTCCAGAATTTGGGGAGGTATACATCCACCTATTGATGATATTCCTGGCAGAATTATAGGAGAAAAAATTGGCGTAGCAGCCTTTTCATTTGCGGAGCAATATTTTTCAAAAGATGAATTACTGCTAGAGAGTAAAGTTTATCCGAATCCTACTAATGATTTTGTAAACCTCCAATATCCTTCAAATAATGAAGAATTTAACGTTAATATTTTCGACTTAAATGGCAGAATGATTTTAAGTCAACCTCTTAAATTTAATAATTTAAATCGGGCAAGAATTGATATTTCTGGATTTAGTAAGGGGATCTATATTTTGTATTTAATCGATACGAATAATAGAGAAGTAGCTATGCACAAAATTTTAAAAAGGTAAATGGACCAAGGGTTAGTTTATAAAGCCTAGCATTCTAAGGAAGGGATGCAATGATTTTATATAGTATTAGCACTAGTTTATGGTTCATACAATAGTAGAACATAACCCCGGTATGAAATCTCAATTATCAAAAGGGAATATTTTTAACCAATCATTCTTCATGCTTATAACATTCCAATTACCTTCTTTTGCAGCATTCAATGAAGAATTATCTTCTTCGGAATAAGCAAATTCACGTACATCGTCGTCATGATTAATTAGCAATTGGAAATTTGGTAGTTGATTTGTTTTGCTATAAGTAAGCTGACCAATATCTCCTCCGCTCCGTACATTTCCCGCAACAAATATTGGAATACGACCAATTCGTTGTTCAATAGCAACTGGTTTATCTTCCTTATCACACATAAAAAAGTTTTTCTTTCCTTTCACTATCTTCCACAATCCATCTACTTCCTCATAGGTGTTGATTGCAAAACTTCCGATGGTATTTTCTGGAACTATACCGTATACATCTTCTGCAAATACCCGCATAAAATCGGTGCCTCCACCCGAACATATAAAAGTCTTGAATTCATTCTTCCGCAAGTATTGCAAGAGTTCAATCATTGGTTGATAGCTTGTTTGAGTATATTTTTTATTAAACTTAGGATGTTGCGTAGCATTAAAAAAATCTTCAACTTCAAGATTAAATTCCTCACTAGTCATTCCGGTATGGGTAGCTGTTACTAATTTGATTACTTCTAAACCGTGATTGTTGATAAGGTCATTTATTAGAAAACTTTTATCGCCCTCGAGAATTGCTTTATAGGGCAATTGTTTTTTCCATTCAGGGTGTTCAGGAGCCATTTTCTGTATTTGATAAATAATGAATTCCATTTGAACAACAGGTTGTTCACACCATAATGTACCATCATTATCAAAAGTGGCTATACGTTCTTCTGGCCGCACATAATTGGCCCCATCTTCTTGAGTAATCTGTTTAACAAAATCAATAATAGCAGATTTATTTCCACCATCTTTCCAAGATGGCAAAGGATCCGCAGAAATAATTTCATCGTCAGGCTCGGTTTTTAGATTTGATTGGTTACAACCTAAAACCATAACCAACATTAAACTAGATAAAAAGAAAACGTTTTTCATATTTATTTATTTTAACCAATTATTGCTTACGGTACGTAAATATTAGGTATCACAATGGATAGTATTCGATACACAGTGTTGAAAACGGTGCTGTTAAAGTTCCTTTTTAGATTTGGTTTTATGTTTTCTTGTAAAAAGTAAAATCGTTCCAAAAATCAAAAATAAAATTACTTTACCTACTAAATAGCCATATCCGTATTCCGTAAGTCGATTGAAATCAGATACTAGAATAGTTGTTATATTTATTAATAGAATAATTGAGAGGCCCAATGATACATAAAAAAATATTTTTTTCATATAAATTTAAAAAAAGAGAGTATGTTGTTTTGAAGCATACTCTCTTCGTCAGATATTATTTGGTTACAGTAGTTGTAGTTGGTGTATAGATTCCAAAAGTAATCGCAGAAACTAATCCGTTTACAAAAGATTGTCTTGTATGAACTGAATAGTTTTCGGCTCCATCAGCCATTTGCTTTGAGTCAGAAACTCCAACAGGTGCAAGTCCGTAAATGACATAATGGTTCCATTCTGTTGTTTGACTGTTTCCTTGAGCTCCCTTACCAACAACACTTGTGTAGGAATAACAAGAAGAAAGTAGCATCGATGCAGCAAATACAACTGTCATTATTTTCATTGTTTTTTTAATCATTTTGTTAAAATTTAAAATTAATAGTTATTTATAATACCCATTTTGAGTTTGTTAAGTCAGTATTGTTTGCAATGAATATTTAACGAAAATAAACAAAAAGTACTTAATGCTTAAGATTCTCTTTTAATAATTCTGGAAATTTGTTTTGAAATTTTTTTAACCGTGGTATCGATACATTTTGAATGTAAGAATTGTTTGGATGCAACCGTTCATAATCTTGATGGTACTTTTCAGCAATCCAAAATTTTTGGAAAGGCATGACTTCAGCTGCTACTTTTCTGTCAGGATTTTCTTTGTACAACGCTTTAATTTTATCCGCTATTATATTTTTTTCTTTCTCATTTTGATAAAAGATAATAGAGCGGTATTGCGAGCCTATGTCATTTCCCTGTCCATTTACTTGACTGATGTTTTGTGACCCAAAATAAACATCTACCAATAACTTGAAACTTATTATTTCGGGATTGTAAATTATTTCTACTGCTTCTGCATGACCAGTTTTTCCGGTATTACTTGATTCGTAGGTTGGATTTTTTGTATGACCACCGCTATACCCCGAAATCGATTCTTCAACTCCTTTTAAGCTTTCATAGATGGCTTCTACACACCAGAAACAACCACTCGCAAAATAAGCTCTATTAAAGCCATCAAAACTAACTACTTTTATAGGTGTTATAGTGGTATTCGGTTTATTTTTTTTGGAATCGACCTGTTGACATGATACTGGTAAAACCACCAAAAATGACAATAATATTAAAGAGAATTTAGTTTTCATATTTTTAAACAGCTTAAGTAATAGTTAACGTTACAAAAAAAGCCCTCAATAGATTGAAGACTTTTTTAATATATTAATGGTTGCCTATTATAATTTATTAAATAACTTTTCCATTTTTTCTTCTTCTTCTTTTGCTAGATCAAGATCAACTAGTATTCTACCGCTATGCTCGTCAGTGATTATTTTTTTACGTCCAGCAATTTCCATTTGAATTTGTGGCGGAATCGTAAAGAACGATCCTCCCGAGGCTCCACGATCGACAGCAACAATAGCTAGTCCATTTTTGACATTGGTACGTATTCTTTTATAAGCTTTAACTAAACGCTCTTCAATTTTCTTTTCGTATTCTGAAGACTTTTCTAGAAGTGCTTGCTCTTCTTTTTCAGTTTCAGCTAAAATTTCATTTAATTCTCCTTGCTTGTGTGCAAGATGTTCTTGACGTTGTTTAAGACGCTCTGTAGTTTCATCAACAACTATCTTTTTTTGCTCAATTTGCACATTAAATTCTTTGATGTGCTTTTCATTCAATTCAATTTCTAGTTCTTGAAATTCAATTTCCTTACTCAGGGAGTCATATTCACGATTGTTACGAACGTTGTCTTGTTGTTTTGTGTATTTCTTGATAAGTTCTTTAGATTCCTCCATGTGATTTTTCTTATCTGAGATACTATTCACTACTACCTCAATCCCATCATTTAGTTTTTCAAGTCGAGTATTCATTCCAGCTAACTCATCTTCGAGGTCTTCAACTTCTAATGGAAGCTCTCCACGTATATCACGAATTTTATCAATTCGAGAATCGATAAGTTGCAAATCAAATAGAGCTCTTAACTTCTCTTCTACAGTAATTTCTTTTTTCTTTGCCATAGTTTAAAAATAGGTAATTGGGTTGGTATTTATTTGCGATAAAAGGACTGCAAAAGTAGTAATTTTTTTGTTAAGGTAGGCAACTAATAATTCTTTTGTGAATTGTTCACTTTCGTAATGTCCAATATCTGCCAAGAGCACTTGATTTTCTGCTTTAAAAAAGTCATGGTATTTACAATCTCCTGTAATAAAAACATCCACCCCTTCTTTTATAGCATTGGAAATTGCGAAGCTTCCACTTCCTCCTAGAACAGCTACTTTTTGGATAGGTTTATTTAATAGTTTTGAGTGACGAATGCACTCAGTTTTCATGGTGTTTTTTAAAAATGTTAAAAAATCAGTCTCAGAATAAGGAACTTCTAATTCTCCAATCATACCCATACCAATATGTTGATTGTTGTTTTCTAGTGTCGTTAATTCATAAGCAACTTCGTCGTAGGGATGGTATTTTAAAAGCGCATTTAAAACTGATACCTTTCGGTGGGCTGGTAAGGTTATACTTATAAGGGTTTCTTTTTCAAAACGCAATTCACCTCTAGATCCAATAATAGGATTGGCCTCCTTGTTTCCCATAAAACTACCAGTTCCGTTGGAAGAAAAACTACAGTTACTATAGTTTCCAATAGTTCCTGCGCCTGCATTAAATAAATGAGTCAATAGTTTCTGAGAATGACCCTCCGGGACATAGGTAGTTAGTTTTTTGATGGTATTTTTCTTGGGAATTAATATTTTCCTGTTGATTAATTTTAATTTACTACAAATCATCGCATTAACACCATTCCAGGAATTGTCGAGTGCGGTATGCAAGGAAAAAATAGCAATGTTATTTTTTATGGCTTTTATTACGACTTTTTCCACATAATTTTGACCTGTCAATTTTTTTAGGCCAGAAAATATAATAGGATGAAAACTAATGATTAAATTACAATTCTTTGTAATCGCCTCGTCCACGACATTCTCTAGTGAATCTAGAGCGACTAATATACCGCTTAAGTCTGTTTCATAATTTCCTACAATTAACCCGGTGTTATCAAATTTCTCGGTGTAAGATAAGGGCGCTAGTTCCTCTAAGATGTCGATGACTTCTTTTATTTTCATAAAATTAATTTGATGTAAATATATTCAATTATAAATAAAACACTCCTATTTTCGTTTTATAGGGAAATCGTACTTTTGCCTTATGAAAATATTTCGGAAACTACTTTTTCCTTTTTCTTTATTGTATGGAACGATACTATCTTTTCGTAATACCTGTTACGACAAAAACTGGTTAAAGAGTAAATCATACGCTATACCGATAGTTTGTGTTGGTAATTTATCAATGGGCGGAACAGGAAAATCTCCTATGATAGAATATCTCCTGCGTTTTTTAAAAGAAGATTATAAAATCGCCGTTTTGAGTCGAGGCTATAAAAGGAAAACCACCGGTTTTAGAGAAGTTTACATAACCAGCAAGGTTGAAGATGTTGGGGATGAGCCGCTGCAGATCAAAAAAAAATTCCCGAATATAGTGGTTGCAGTCTGTGCAAATAGACAGGAGGGAATTGATCGTGTAAAATCGAATGTGGACGCTATATTGCTAGATGATGCTTTTCAGCACAGAAAAGTGAACGCATCCAAAAATATTTTACTGACCACCTATCATAATTTGTATGTTAATGATTACGTGCTCCCAGTTGGAAACCTTAGAGAATCAAAAAAAGGTGCTGACCGCGCCGATATCGTAGTTGTTACAAAATGTCCTGATAATATTACACTTGCCACTACTAAAGAGATTCGGAATGACCTGAATTTACATTCAGAACAAAAAATTTATTTCTCAAAAATAACCTACGATCAGTTAATTTATGGAATTACTGAAAAGCTGCCATTAAGCTATTTAGAAAACAAAAAATTTACCCTGGTAACTGGAATTGCTAATTCCGGTCCTCTAGTTGATTTTTTAACTAAAAAACAATTCGATTTTAATCATCAAAAATTTTCTGATCATCATCATTTTTCAGACTCTGAGGTTCATAGTTTAAAGGGGAGCAATCTAATACTGTCGACCGAAAAAGATTTTGTGCGGCTACAGCCAAGATTGCAAAACTTTCCAATTTATTACCTCCCCATAAATAGTAAAATTTTACTGGAACAGGAAGCAGCTTTTAAAAAGGAAATTAGCAACAGTTTAGCGCACTTTGGCTTGGGCTAATTTTACTGATTTAAAATATTTTTTTAGTTAAAAAGTAGCAAGCCTTTAGTTATTAATGTATGGCTTTCTTTGACATTAAAAGGATTAAATCTATAAGTCTTGAAGAATACCCCACCTCATTATCATACCAACCTATTATTTTAATCATTTTACCAATGACAGAAGTCATTTCAGAATCAAAAATGCAAGAATGTTGATTTCCATTAATATCAACAGAAACTATGGGGTCATCCGTATATTGCAAAATATTTTTTAAACCGTTTAAGGATGCTTCTTTAAAGGCTTTGTTAATGTCAGATATAGCAACCTCAGTTTTTGAATTTATAGTGATATCGGTGAGTGAACCGTTGGGTACAGGGACCCTAATACCACATCCTCCAATTACGGTTTTTAACTCTGGAAATATTTTTGTTAATGCTTTTGCTGCTCCTGTTGTTGTTGGGACAATAGATTGACTAGCAGCCCGAGCTCTTCTTAAATCTTTATGAGGCTGATCGTGTAAACTTTGATCGGTAGTATAAGAATGAATTGTTGTAATAGATGCTTGTTCTATACCGCATAAATCGTTGATGATTTTGAGCATAGGAGCAGCGTTATTTGTTGTACACGAGGCATTTGAAATAATGGTATCTTCTTTACTAATGATGGATTCATTAACCCCAATCACTACCATCTTAATCGAATCATCCAGCGGAGGAACCGAAAGGATCACTTTACTTGCTCCATTTCGTATATGATTTTCTAATGTTTTTTTAGTTTTATACTTCCCAGAACACTCTATTACAAAATCTAATTCTCCCCAATTTATAGCTTCAATTCTTTTACAAGACGAAAACCTAATTACTTGATTGTTCAACGATATACTGCTTTCTGAAAATTCAATTTTTTCATCTAAAACTCCGTGAATACTATCGTATTTTAACAGATGACTTAATGTTTTTGTGTTAGAAATATCATTAATAGCAACAACCTTAATTTTTGGATGATGGATAAGCAGTCTGAAAAAAGTTCTTCCTATTCTTCCAAAACCGTTGATTCCTATTTGAATAGTTTCATTCATGTTGAATCTAAGTAAGGTGTTTTTGAGCCTTATAGGAAGATCTTACAAGCGCTCCACTTTCTACATGTCTAAAACCTAATTCTAGACCAATTGTTTCATACTTTTTAAATTGCTCTGGACTAATGAACTCTCTTACAGGCAAATGATTTTTTGAGGGTTGAAGGTATTGACCAATGGTGATAATATCCAGATTTACATTGCTTAAATCTTTCATTGTCTGTATTACTTCTTCCTCTGTTTCACCCAATCCTAACATTATTCCACTTTTAGTTCTGGGCGCTCCTTGTTTTTTTATATAATCCAACAAGGCTAAACTTCTTTCGTATTTTGCTTGAATCCTCACTTCTCTTGTTAATCTCTTAACGGTTTCCATGTTGTGGGAAATCACCTCAGGATGTACTTTTAAAATACGATCTATATTGGTGTTATTACCTTGAAAATCCGGAATCAGTGTTTCCAGTGTTGTATCTGGATTCATCCGTCTAATTGCATTGACAGTTTCAGCCCAAAGGATCGACCCCATATCTTTGAGATCATCTCTATCTACCGAGGTGATAACGGCATGTTTAATTTTCATGAGTTTAATAGACCGAGCAACTTTCTCTGGTTCATCCCAATCTACAGTTTCAGGTCTTCCAGTTTTAACTCCACAAAACCCACAAGAACGCGTACAGATATTACCTAAAATCATAAAAGTTGCAGTACCCTCTGTCCAACATTCTCCCATGTTAGGGCAGCTTCCAGAGGTGCATATCGTGTTGAGTTGGTATTTATCAACAAGTCCCCTTAAATCGGTATACTTTTTACCGGTTGGAAGCTTTACTCGTAGCCATTTTGGCTTTGGGGTGTATGTTTTTTTTTCTTTCGTTGCGATTTCCATAACTGGCGACAAAGATAAGAAGTTTAACTCAAAGAAACACAGAAGAGAATCCTATCTATTGGAGTTATTTTGTTGGATGATTTCAGCTAATAATTTTCGAGCTCTAAGTAGGCGAACCTTTACATTATTCAGAGGCTCATTTAATTGATCTGAAATTTCTAAGTAGCTCATTTCTTGAAAATAACGAAGATTAATAACGTCTTGATAATGCGGTTTTAGTTGTTTAACATAACTTAATAATTCTGCTAAATTTTGTTTAATAATCAGCGTATCTTCGGGAGTAGGGGAGTCGTCAGGGATTTTTTTTACTTGTTCTTCTGAGGTGTTAGAAGATTGTATATGAATGGAGGCATTTTTTTTTCTATTTCTATCAATTTGTATATTTTTTGAGATGGTAATCAACCAAGTTCCAAATTCATAATGGTCGTTATAGGAATGTATTTTGTCAAATGCTTTTGAAAAACTTTCGATGGTAATGTCCTCTGCTTCGTATTCATTCTGAATTCTTTTTAATTGAAAACGATATACATCACTCCAAAAATGATCTAACAAAAAATTAAAAGCAATTTGAGATCCCTCTTTTGCTTTACAAATTTGAAGTGCAATGTCACTCTTTTTTATTTCCACGAATTAGATTTGGATGACTTGTAGTTAATAAAGATAGTAAATTCAATAATAATTAGAAGAATTTCCATCAATGGAAACCAAATAATCATCTCTTTTTCATTTAATTTTTTTGCCGCAGGAGATACAATTAAGTATTGCATTAGCAAACGAAAAAGAATCATTATTAAAGGTATTTTCCAATCAAACAAACTCATAGTTATAATAGATAAGGTCCAAAATAAAATTTGTGAAACATAGTAAAAGCCCAACACTATTCGATGTTTTAATTGATACAGCCTTCTTGTAGTGATCTTCTTTTTCTTTAGCAAAATCCATTCTTTCCACGTTAATTTTTGTTCAGAATACGTAAATGATTTTTTTAAATCACAAATAGCGGTATTGGTTTTAGTAGCAACTTGATTGATAAATAGATCATCGTCTCCAGTTTGAAGATCTATATGAGAAACAAAACCACCATTGTCGTAATATACCTTACTAGTATACCCTAAATTTTTTCCAACCCCCATAAAAGGAGTTCCAGCCAGTGCATACGAAAAATATTGAACAGCGGTCATAAAAGCATCAAAACGCACCAGTTTATTGAGTAAGCCTTTTTTCTTTTGGTAGGATCCAAAACCTAATACGATCTGTTTATTTGTTGAAAAACGACCACCAACTTCTTTTAGCCATTCGCTAGATGCAGGTTTGCATTCTGCACTCGTAAAAATCATTCGCTGATGAGATGCTTTTTTTATTCCAAGGGTTAAGGCATATTTTTTAGATCCCCAAAAGGCTTCATTGTTTTCAACATTTACAACTTTTATGGTTTTATTGTTTTTTTCAAACACCTCCATCACTTCCAACGACTTGTCAAAGGATGCATCATTAACCAAAATAATTTCAAAGTCTGGATATTGTTGGTTTAACCATAACGGGATATGCTCTCTTAGATTTGAGGCTTTATTTTTTGCATATACGACTATTGAAATAGGAAAATGATTTTCTAGAATTTCTTGACGTTGTTTACGTAAAGAAAACGTTGAAAACAATAAAAAATAAAAACAATTAACAAGTACTACAAAAGCAAATAAGTAGAGTAATACCATAAAAAAAACCTTAATTATGAGTTGGTTCACTACAGTTTTCGAATTGGTCAGGAGTTTTTCCACAATAGCCACAAGATTCCCCTTTTTTATTCAGAAAAGGACTCTGGCTAGCACAAGTTCCAGCAAATTTACCATCCTTTTTTGCCCAAATTTTAATAGCGATTCCTAAAACAGCAAAAAGAATTAAACCAATCGTTATAATATAAAATTCCATGATATTTATTTAGAATACAAAAATACAATCTTTATTACTTTTTTAGTCCAAGAACTTTAACAATTCAAAAAAAGTGACCCTAAAAATAAGCTAAATAATTGCGTAAATTTTTAGGATACTTAAATTGAAATGGTTAATGGTAAAACCCGTTAAGAAATTATGCCTTGAGACTCGATTACACAACATTGACTTCAGGCACTATTAAAATACCAAATTCCTCTTTTATTTTAGACTGAATTTTTTCAGCGAGTGTAAGAATTTCTTCTCCTGTTGCATTGCCATGATTAACCAATACCAATGCTTGGTTTTTGTGAACACCTGCATCGCCAAAACGCTTCCCTTTAAAACCCATTTTTTCAATAAGCCAAGCAGCCGGTATTTTATATTCAGTATCAGATAATTTATAGTAAGGGGCCTTCGGAAAATTTTCATTAAAATTTTTAAATTCGATATTGTTTATCACCGGATTTTTAAAAAAACTTCCACTATTTCCAAGCTCGTTGGGATCGGGCAATTTTGACTTTCGTATTCGTATTACGGCCTCTGAAATTTCTTTAATTGAAGGCGAATGAATTTGATGTTTTTTTAATTCTTCACGAATACTTCCATAATCAATCATTTTTTTATGATTGATTTTAGTTAATTTAAAATTGACACTTGTGATGATGTAGTCCCCTTTTTTTTTATGTTTGAATATGGAATTTCGATATCCAAAATCACACTCTTTTTTAGTGAACTTTTTCTCAGATTGATCATTAATAGATAAGGTATTGCAATCTATGAAAACATCCTTTAGTTCTACGCCATAGGCTCCAATATTTTGTATCGGAGCAGTTCCTACATTTCCGGGTATAAGTGATAAATTTTCAATGCCGCCATAATTATTATTAATACAGAACTCAACAAAATCATGCCAATTTTCTCCTGCCATTACATTCAAAACAACGCTACTTTTGTCTTCATCGATTAATTGGATACCTTTCAAGTTGATATGCAATACCAAGGCCTCTATATTTTTCGTTAGAAGCAGGTTACTTCCACCTCCAAGTATAAATTTAGTAGCGTGCACCTTGGATTGAAGTGCTGTTTTTAAACTTTCAATTGAATCTACAGAAGAAAAATACCTTGCGATACAATCAATTTTAAAAGTATTGTAATACTTTAATGATTTATGTTCTTCAATTGCCATTAATCTTGATACTCTTTTAGGGCCCTCCTTAAAATTTCAACAGACCTTATTAAATCTTCTTTTTTAAGCACATAGGCTATTCTTATTTGATTTAAACCAACGTCATTGGTTGAATAAAAACCAGCTGCTGGGGCAACCATAATGGTTTCTCCATTATAATCAAAATTTTCCAAAAGCCATTGAGCAAAATGATCACTATTTTTCACTGGAAGCTCAACAATACAATAAAATGCTCCTTTAGGAACCCCAACTTTCACTCCGGGTATTTTCTGTAGGTTTTCAACCAAAGTATTTCTCCGGTCTTTATATTCTTTGATAACCTCATCAAAATAACTTTGAGGCGTATCCAAAGCAGCCTCACTTGCAATTTGTGCAAAGGTAGGAGGGCTTAATCTGGCCTGAGCGAATTTTAATGCTGTAGCGATTACTTCTTTATTTTTAGAGACTAAACAACCAATTCGCGCACCGCACATGCTGTATCTTTTTGAAACCGAATCAATAATGATTCCGTTTTCTGAAAGAATTTCCTCTTGTAAGATAGAATAATGCTCCGCTCCATCATAGGTAAATTCTCGATACACCTCATCAGCAACTAGAAACAAATTATGTTTTAAAACTATTTTTGCCAATTTTTGAATTTCATCTTTTGAATATAAATAACCTGTTGGATTGCCGGGGTTGCATATAATAATGGCTTTGGTTTTTGGAGTAATTAATTTTTCAAAATCTGAAATTGGCGGAAGTGCAAAGTTGTTTTCAATTTTTGAAATGACCGGTACAATAGTCACTCCAGAAGCAGTAGCAAAACCATTATAATTGGCATAAAATGGTTCGGGTATAATGATCTCATCATCTTGATCACAAATAGTTCCCATCGCAAAAAGTAGAGCTTCGCTCCCCCCAGTGGTAACAATGATTTGATTTGATTCGACTTTAATATTATTATTTTTATAGTAGGTGGAGATTTTTTCTCGATAGGTATCTGAACCCTCTGATCTTGAATAAGCTAGGACGTCTATAGTACTATTGGCGACCGCTTCCATGGCTACTTTGGGAGATTTTATATCCGGTTGTCCGATGTTTAAATAGTATATTTTTTTACCCAATAGCGTTGCTTTTTCAGCATAGTGAACCAATTTTCTAATTGGTGATTCCGGCATGTTTATTCCTTTGGACGAAATTGAAGGCATAGTTTTTATTTAAAAAAACAAAGTTGCAAAATTATTCTCAAAGATTCTCTTATTTAAAAGCTCTTTTCATAAAAATGTAACTTCAATGAATTTTGAGTTTAAAAAAAATGCATCCATTAATGGATGCATTTGAGAACTATTTTAAAAAATAATTAGTTTGATTTTTCTAGTACGCTTTTACCATTATCACCGCCTGAAGCTAGTACTTTACCTTTTATCTTTAACGAAATGATAGGTTCATCTGCGTTGGAATAAACGGTTACCGTTTTTCGTATAGGGCCTATTCTCTTGGTGTCATATTTAACCTTGATGGCACTCGATTCTCCTGGAGCAACGGGACCATCTGGTTTAGATGGGACCGTACATCCACAAGAAGATTTTACATTACTAATTACGAGGGGTACATCCCCTATATTGGTAAATTCAAAAGTTCTTACACCATCGCTTCCTTTGGCAATTTCTCCATAATCAATCACCTCTTGTTCGAATTCTATTTTAGCTTGTGCATTGGTTAGTTGAACAAATCCGATGAAAGCCAATAGAGCTATAATTGCAGTCTTTTTCATAATCTATGGGTTTATTTATTGCTAAAATAGGCAACTTTAAATCATTGTGCAAAATATATCTTTCGCTTTTATAATCTTGTAGATATCCCTATTTTTGCAAACTACTTTCAAATATTAGACCAAGATGGCTTCAGAAGAAAAAAGTAACTCTCAAAATATGGAGGATAAGTGGTACGACTACTGGATGAAGAATAATTATTTTCATTCAGAAGTAGACGACAGAGAACCTTATAGCATCGTTATTCCGCCACCAAATGTTACGGGAGTTTTACATATGGGCCATATGCTGAACAACACCATTCAGGATGTATTGATACGTAGAGCAAGATTAAGAGGTAAAAATGCGTGCTGGGTTCCAGGAACCGATCATGCATCTATTGCAACAGAGGCAAAAGTAGTCGCTAAATTAAAAGAACAAGGAATAGATAAAAATGACCTCTCTAGGGATGAATTTTTAAAACATGCTTGGGATTGGACGCATGAATATGGAGGTGTCATTTTAGAACAGCTTAAAAAGTTAGGATGTTCGTGCGACTGGGATCGAACAAAATTCACCTTAGACGATGATATGAGCAGTTCGGTTATAAAAACCTTTGTTGATTTACATAATAAAGGACTTATATATCGAGGCTATCGAATGGTGAATTGGGATCCAGAAGCTAAAACAACACTGTCAGACGAAGAAGTTGAGTATGTGGAGCAAAAAGGAAAACTGTATTACATTAATTACAACATAGAAGATAGCCAAGATACACTTACCATCGCAACGACACGTCCAGAAACAATTTTAGGAGATACAGCTATTTGTATCAATCCAAATGATGAACGTTTTATGCATTTAAAAGGAAAAAAAGTGATTGTACCTATTTGCAATCGTGTGATTCCAATTATAGAGGATGATTATGTAGATGTAGAATTTGGGACGGGTTGTTTAAAAGTAACACCAGCCCATGATGTCAATGATAAAGTACTAGGCGATAAACATCAGTTAGAAGTGATAGATATTTTTAATGAAGATGCTTCGTTAAATAGTTATGGATTGCATTATCAAGGAAAAGATCGATTTGTAGTAAGAGAAGAAATTTATAAGGAGCTTTCCGATTTAGGTTGCGTTATAAAAGTGGAGACCCATGTCCATAAAGTGGGTACCTCTGAGAGAACCAAAGCCGTTATTGAACCAAGATTATCAGATCAGTGGTTTTTAAAAATGGAGGATCTAGTAAAACCCGCTTTAAAAGCAGTTTTAGAGACCGAAGAAATCAAATTGTTTCCTAAAAAAATTGAAAATACTTACCGCCACTGGTTAGAGAATATTAGAGATTGGAACGTTTCTCGTCAATTGTGGTGGGGTCAGCAGATTCCAGCTTTTTACTATGGAGACTACAAAGAAGATTATGTAGTTGCTGAAAATATGGATAAGGCTTTAATCATTGCAAAAGAAAAATCTGGCAATGTAAATTTAAGTTTAAAGGATTTAAGACAAGATACGGATGCTCTTGATACCTGGTTTTCTTCTTGGTTGTGGCCAATATCCGTTTTTGATGGTATTAGAAATCCAGATAACAAAGAAATTAATTATTATTATCCTACTAACGATCTTGTGACAGGACCTGATATTATCTTCTTTTGGGTTGCACGAATGATTTTTGCAGGTTACGAATTTAGAAATGACAAGCCTTTTAATAATGTTTATTTCACAGGTATAGTGAGAGACCATCAGGGGAGAAAAATGTCTAAACAATTAGGGAATTCACCAGATGCTCTAAAATTAATTGAAGATTATAGTGCAGATGCTGTTCGAGCCGGGATGATGCTACTTAGCTCAGGAGCTGGTAACGATTTACTGTTTGATGAAACCAAGTTACAACAAGGAAAGGCCTTTATTAATAAAATCAATAATGCCTATCGTTTAGTAAGTGGTTGGGAGGTAAGTGACGCTACAAATCAGCCAGCGTCCAGTAAAATCGCCATCGAATGGTACCAATCAAAATTCCAACATGCCTACGCAGAAATGGAAGATCATTTTTCTAAGTACCGTTTGTCAGACTCATTAATGACTCTGTACAAGTTGATTTGGGACGATTTCTGTTCTTGGTTGTTGGAAATGGTAAAACCTGGGTTTCAACAACCCATCGACCGAGCCACTTTTGATGCTATTATTCGTGCTTTTGAAAATAATTTAAAAGTACTACACCCATTCATGCCTTTTATCACTGAAGAAATCTGGCATCAAATAGCACCTAGAACTCCAGAGGAAGCTTTAATTATTTCAAGATATCCCTCAAAAGATCCTGTTAATATTTCGGTATTAAATGATTTTGAAATTACCTCAGAGGTAATCTCTGGTATCAGAACTATCCGTAAAGAAAAAAACATCTCATTTAAAGAGCCTATTAAGTTATTTGTGATCAATAATATTGAAGCTAGTACCTCTTTCGACGCTGTCATCAAAAAAATGGGAAATGTCGAGCATCTTGAATACATCTCCGAAAAAATGGGAGGAGCTTTAACCTACCGAGTTAAATCTAACGAGTATTTTATACCTATGGAGGGATCGGTTAATGTTGAGAATGAAATAGAAAAACTTTCTCACGAATTAACGTATACCGAAGGCTTCTTAAAAAGTATTCAAGCCAAATTAACAAATGAGCGATTTGTAAATAATGCCCCTGAAAAAGTGGTCGCCTCAGAAAAGCAAAAAGAAGCAGACGCTTTAGCTAAAATAACGACGCTCAAAAACAGTTTATCCAGTTTAACTAAATAAAAAAAAAGCCCTTTTGCAGAAGGGCTTTTAAAATTCTTAATGATAAATGTTGGCTAGTTAGTTTATCCACTCATTTATAGATATTATTTTTTTTGGAGATGGGACCCATCACAATAGCCATTGGCATCTTGCGTGTTTCCACATCCACATTTGGGTCTGTCGGTATTTTATATAAGGAGTGTTTTAAAATTCTAAATTTACAGTAATATCAAAATCGTCATAAATAGCTTTATCTTTCAATCCATCAAAAAAGCTACTTGATCCATACTTTATATCATAGGTGGTGCGGTCTATTTTAAGGGCAGCAGTTGCATTATTTCCATCCATTACAAAATCAAAATCGATACTGTTAGTAATTCCTTTTATGGTTAAATCACCTTTAACTCGGTAATTGTTTTCTCCATTCATAGTAACTTCTTTAAATTGAAGCGTCGAAGTAGGATGTTCGTTGGTTCCAAAAAAATCTTTTGATTTTAAATGCCCTTCAAGCTTACCAGCATAATCTCCCGATAAATCGGTACATTTTATCGAATTCATATCCATCGTAAAAGTACCATCGACTAGCGCTCCATCTTCAAAGGTCAATGTTCCCGACTTAAATTTTATCGTTCCCTCATGAGATCCCGTTACTTTTTGGCCTTTCCAGGTTATAGAGCTTTCTTCGAGATTGATTTCTGTTTTCTCTATCAGTAGGCTTGTAAAAGAATAGCTACTTAGTACAATTACCAATAGCGCTAATAAATTTTTTAAAGTTTTTTTCATTTTAGGTATTTTTTAAATTTTAATTATACAAATATCAAAAAGAATTTTAAATAAAAAAATTATTAGGGATTATAGTTTAGTGCCAAATGCTAAGTCTCCAGCATCTCCTAATCCAGGTATAATATAACCTTTGTCATTTAATCGATCATCAATTGCTGCAATCCAAAGTTGCGTATTAGCTGGAAAATGATCTTTTATAGATTGAATACCTTCAGTACTTCCAATAACAGCAATAATATGAACTTGATCTATCGTTCTTTTCTTTTTTATGGCTTCGTAAACAGTTATTAAGGATTGCCCGGTTGCTAGCATGGGATCTGCTAAGACCAAAGTTTTTCCTTTCATGGCAGGAGAAGCAAAGTATTCTACCATTATTTCAAAATCGTTATTATTTTTGGGATGATGCCGATAGGCAGCTACAAAAGCATTTTCTGCATCGTCAAAATAATTTAAAAGCCCTTGATGTAGGGGAAGCCCAGCTCTTAAAATAGAGCAAATCACTATTTTTTTTGAAGGTAAATAGGTGTTTTTTATTCCAAGTGGGGTTTGAACAGCCTGGTGCTTGTAGTCAATAGATTTACTGAATTCGTAGCCTAAAACTTCACCAATTCGTTCAATATTTCTTCTAAATCGGAGGGAGTCTTTTTGGATAGCTTCATCTCTTATCTCCGCGATAAATTTATTTAAAATAGAATTGCTATTTCCAACCTGATTGACGATCATAGTTTAATTATTTACGATACAAAAAATAGTGCTTTGCGCATTCGATATATTGTTTTTTTGCTTCATTTGGACTGAGTCCTTGTGCTTGAAATAAGGCATTGGTTTTAAATGCATTAATAAGCGGCGTTCTACTTTTTGGAGTATCTTGATCGTTCGTTGCTACTTTGTAATAGGAATATAATCGTAATAATAAATCTGCGGGAAAAGGGTCTTTGTGGTCGTTGACGCTTTTTACAGCCTTTAAAAATGCATTATTTAGTTCTTCATCATTCATTTTTGAGCTACTACCGTGATGCCTCCAACTACTTTTTGATGGAGTTTCACCTTAATTTTTGTACCTAAAGGTAAAAAAATATCAACACGAGAACCAAATTTAATAAATCCACTGTCCGAAGATTGCGTAACGTTATCTCCGATTTTTGCATAATTTACAATTCGTTTAGCAAGCGCTCCTGCAATTTGTCTATGAAGTACGTTTCCAAAAACACCAGATTGAACCACGACCGTGGTCCGTTCATTTTCTTCAGAAGACTTAGGATGCCAGGCCACCAAGAATTTACCGGGATGATAAGTGCTATACACAACTTCTCCGCCTATCGGATAACGTGTTACATGAACATTTAGAGGAGACATAAATACAGAAACTTGTAACCGCTTATCTTTAAAATATTCCTTCTCATAAACCTCTTCAATAACGACTATTTTTCCGTCAACAGGGGCCAGGATATGTTCTGAATTTAAAACAAAATTTCTTTTTGGATTTCTAAAGAACTGTAGGATTAATCCAAATAGCAAAAGCAATACGATTAAAGATACTTTTTGAATCCAATGATTTTCAATTTTAAAATGAACACCTATTGAAAGGGCTGCAAACACTAAAAAAGCTATAGTTATTATTTTAAATCCTTCTTTATGAAACATAGTTAATGAGTGTTATAAATAAATAGATAAAGGGGCTTGCAAATAAAATACTATCAAGACGATCATAGACCCCTCCGTGTCCTGGCATCATGTTTCCGCTGTCTTTAACTCCTGCGAGCCTTTTAAATTTTGATTGCACTAAATCGCCTGTGGTTCCTAATACTGAAACTAATAAGCCCAAAAGTAACCAAAATGTAACACTGTAGATTGCTGTTAAATTAAAAAGAACAAGTCCTCCAATCAGTGAACCCAGAATACCCCCTATAAAGCCTTCTATTGTTTTTTTAGGAGAAATTTTTTCATTTAATTTTCTCTTTCCAATTTTTTTTCCAATCAAATACGCGAAAGTGTCATTGGTCCATGCTAAAATAAAAACACCAAGCACCACTATTGGCTCGAACTTATTGTTTATGAAGGGGATTAGAGATAAGAAAACAAAACCACTAATGAGGTAGAAAACAATTAATAAATAGCGTTTTGATTTAAAAAATAAAATTCTATTTAAAAGAATTACATCGCTACATAAAAAAATATTGAATAGGATAGAAAGTATTAGCAATCCAACTAAGAGCGAGTCATCTAGGATATTATAAACAATAAAATAAAAAGGAATAGTTAACAAAATATAAGGAACAATACCTTTTAAGTTTATAAGTTTCAAAAACTCATACAAGGTTAGAATAGCCAGACAAAAAATTAAAACAGTATACCATTCACGTGAGGTAAAAAGTGAACACAGTACTAATGCAACGTAAAGAATTCCCGATAAAAATCGAATACTTACTTCTTTCATAAATTACAGGTCTTCCAGTAAAAGTAAATATAAATTTTTGGTACTACTTCCATAACTCATAAAATCTTTCTCTTTTTTAGATTCAAAATCTTGAATGGTCGTAATATTACTTGGGATCAGATTTTTACTTTGATTTTTTATCTTTCTCATACCTTCGCTTATGGTATCAGTAAGTTGACTGGTTGTTGCAAATACAATAAATTTGGAGGGTAGTTCGTTTAACTTTTTCTCTTTAATTTGATGAGAAGAAAAAAGAATAGAGCCATTTTTTGCAATCAAAGATTCGCAGGTGGTCAAGAAAAAAGAATTGTTTTGTGGTTCCTTAAAATTAAATTTAGTAGAATTAAATTTAGACCCTAAACGTTGATTAATGCAATAAACGTCCTTTTCTGATATTTGATTTTCTTCCAATATATCTTGGAATGCTTCAAATATTTCATCCATGCTGAGGCAGTACAGAAATTTACCACCATTTTTGTTGAACATATAGGTAAACTTCTCGTCAATAGGAGCATCATCACTAGGAAAATAACTGCTTTTGTCAGAGAGATTTTCAGAAATCTCTGTCTTTTCTTTTTTGCTAAAAAGTTTTTTAAACAGATTCATTTTTATTCAGTAGGTGTTTTTGGTGTTTCTCAATGTCAAATATATAAAATCTATATTGAACAAAGGAGTACAAATCACCATTTTTAATGAACTAAAAATGATCTTTTTTTAGGTTTTTTTCGGTGGGTTATGGAGCCGATAAAATGATTCTACAAAGAATCGTTAATCTCTTTTTTTGGCTCCGCTTTTTCTGGAGTTGCCGATTCATTTTTTAATTTTTCGAAAGGGCGATCTCCAAATATTTTTTGAAGATTATCCTTAAAAATAACTTCTTTATCCAAAAGCACTTTAGCGAGTTCGGTTAATTTATCTTTGTGTTCTATTAAAAGATAAATAGCCCTTTGGTATTGTTCTTCAATTATTTTTGAAATTTCTTTATCAATGAGCTCAGCTGTTTTTTCACTGTAGGGTTTTGTAAAACCATATTCATTTTGACCAGAAGAATCGTAGTAGGTCAAATTACCCACTTTTTCATTTAAACCGTAAATGGTTACCATTGCTCTAGCTTGTTTTGTTACTTTCTCTAAATCGTTTAAAGCCCCTGTTGAAATTTCATTGAAAATAACGTGTTCAGCAGCTCGACCTCCGAGGGTGGCACACATTTCGTCTAACATCTGGTCAGGCTTTACCAATTGGCGTTCTTCTGGTAAGTACCAGGCAGCACCAAGTGACTTACCTCTAGGAACAATCGTTACTTTAACAAGGGGTGCTGCATGTTCCAACATCCAACTCACCGTAGCATGGCCAGCTTCATGGTAGGCAATGGCTTCTTTTTCTTTAGGAGTAATAATTTTATTTTTCTTTTCAAGCCCTCCAACAATTCTGTCGACAGCATCTAAAAAATCTTGTTTTTCTACAATTTCTTTGTCTTTTCGGGCTGCAATCAAAGCAGCTTCATTACAAACGTTGGCGATATCTGCTCCAGAAAAACCAGGAGTTTGCTTGGATAGAAAATCGGTATCTAATTGTTGATCTACTTTTAAAGGTCTTAGGTGAACTTCAAAAATTTCTTTACGTTCTCTAACATCAGGTAGGTCGATGTATATCTGTCGATCAAATCTTCCTGCTCTCATCAAGGCTTTATCCAATACATCCGCTCTGTTAGTTGCCGCTAGTACAATTACGTTAGAATCTGATCCAAAACCGTCCATTTCTGTTAATAGCTGATTCAGGGTATTTTCTCGTTCATCATTCGATCCGGACATATTATTTTTTCCTCTTGCTCGACCGATGGCATCAATTTCATCAATAAAAATAATGGAGGGTGATTTTTCTTTGGCCTGCTTAAACAAATCTCGAACTCTGGACGCACCCACTCCAACAAACATTTCAACAAAATCTGAGCCCGATAATGAAAAGAAAGGAACATTAGCTTCTCCTGCAACTGCCTTAGCGAGTAAAGTTTTACCAGTTCCTGGAAGACCAACTAAAAGCGCTCCTTTGGGTATTTTTCCACCAAGAGAAGTATATTTTTCAGGTTTTTTTAAGAAATCCACAATCTCTTGGACTTCCTCTTTTGCACCTTCTAGCCCCGCAACATCTTTAAAACTCGTTTTTACATCTGTTTTTTGGTCAAACAGTTTTGCTTTTGATTTTCCGATATTAAATAGCTGTCCGCCAGCACCACCTCCTGCACCTCCAGACATTCTACGCATGATGAAAATCCAAATTCCAATAATCACCACAAATGGTAATAAGGAAATTAAAATTTCACTCATCACATTATTATCTGTTTCGTAAACAACAGTGGTTGCGATGTCATTGTTTGATTTAATTAGATTCAGATTGTTTTCAAAGTTTTGTAAATCTCCAAACTCAAACTGGTAGGCGGCTTCATTTCCATTGGCTAAAAAACCAGTTCCTCTATTTTTACTACGATGTACTTCTTTGGTTTTCGCTTCAGCAGTAAGGTACACTTTAGCTACTTTTCGGTTGATAATTTCAACTTTTTCAACATCACCATCTCTGAGGAAGGTTTCAAACGCTCCCTGTGTTGTTTTATTTGGCTGCGACCAACTCCCGCCGCCAAATAAATTTAAGCCTATAAAAACGACAACAATCGCTGCGTAAATCCAATAGCTGTTAAACTTTGGTTTTTTTATATCTGGTTTTTTATTATTTTTTGCCATCAGGCTTCCTCTTTTTTAATTGATGTTTCTATTTTTAAAGATGTAGCATCTCCCCACAATCCCTCAATATTATAAAATTCTCTTATTTGTTTTTGAAAAACATGAACAACTACATGCACGTAATCTAACAATACCCATTCGGCATTATTACTTCCCTCTACGTGCCAGGGTTTTTCTTGTATCGCCTTACTCACCGTTTTTTGAACTGAATTTACAATGGCGTTTACTTGGGTATTGGACGTTCCGTTACAAATAACAAAATAATCACATACGGTGTTTTCTATTTCTCTGAGATCTAATATTTCGATATCTTGACCTTTAATTTCTTCGATTCCTCTAACAATTTCTGTGATAAGTTGGTCAGTCCCTTTGTGTTTCTTCAATATTATTTTTTTTATCCTTTTTGATCAGGAGGTAAAGTTATTATTTTTTTGTTTATTGGAGCGTTATTGTAACGTTACATTAACAATTTTTTTTACGTTGTGAATATAATCAAACTTAATGCCATAGGCTCCACTAATTCCTACTTAGTTGATTTAAGTAAAACGTCAGCCCTGGACGATTTTACGGTAGTTATAGCAAATCAGCAAACAAAAGGGCGAGGTCAACAAGGTGCTGTGTGGCAATCTGTTGCGAATAAAAGCTTGACGTTTAGTGTGTTTAAGGCTTTTGAACATCTTTCCATTAACCAAGTTTCCAGCATTGCTTTTGCGGTATCTTTAGGGCTACTAAAAACCTTAGATAAGTATCAAATTCCTGATATTTCTATTAAATGGCCTAACGACATAATGTCACAATCCAAAAAAATGGCAGGAATATTAATCGAAAATAAGATAAAACAAAGACGGGTGGTTTCCAGTATAATTGGTATCGGTTTAAACGTGAATCAAGAAAAGTTTGAAAAGCTTCCGCAAGCGTCTTCCCTGTATTTAGCGGGTCACAAAAAACTGAATGTAAACGACGTTTTTGAGCGCTTATTAGAAGCCTTGGTGCGCCAATTAAATCGGGTTGAAAAAGTAGATATTTCCACACTAAAAGAAGAATATGAATCGTTCCTTTTTAGAAAAAAGATGGTTTCAGTATTTGAGGACACTACAGGAAACCGATTTAATGGGATAATCCGTGGAGTGAGTACAGAAGGCCAGCTTATCGTCGAAATTGACCAGCAAGGGCATCAAACTTTTCAACCTAAAGAACTAAAATTACTTTTTTAAAGTACTTCTAAATTGGAGGATAATGTATCGATAAATTTAGTGATGGGTCCTTTTATCATCATGGCCATCATAGGGTTAAAATCCCCTTCAAACTCTAATTCAATGTCCGACGAGTGTTCGTTAATGATGCTAATTCTTCCGATGAGTGTAAAAGGAAACTTGTCACTTATAGCTCCCAGCACAACTTTGGTGGGGGCTGTCACTTCCTTTACTTCCAGCGCAATTTCTGGCATTCCTTTTAGTGCAAAAATAAAAGCTTGGTCTCCCATCAATTCAAACTTGCTTGTGTTTTCGGGCATTAGCTTCTCAAAATTCCTTACCTCACCTAAAAAATCACAAAGTTCATTTGCTGATTTTTGTACGATTACTTTTTTACTCGTTAAATTCATGAATTATTAATTTTAATTTTTATCGTTAAAAATAACACTAATTATTGGCGCCAAGTAGCAGGATTAATTCGCCAATCAGCTAAAATTTTAGCTTCTGACGCGTTGATATAATTTGATTTCTCTGCTAATTGCAATAGGTTTTCATAATCGCTAAGCGTATGCAAGGAGACCTCTGCATTTTCGAAATTAGCTTCCGCAATTTTAAAACCGTAGGTAAAAATA
>SGZC01000001.1 GCA_004213605.1 Flavobacteriales bacterium | reverse complement strand
TCTCGTCATGCAGATCATCATTATAATGGCAGTAAAAAATATCAACTGCTAAAATCGATAGAATCTAGCCCACAAATGCCAACGGGTTACCCTGGGATGATGTTGATTGCGCTACTACAACCACTTTGGTTTTTTATAATGAATAAAAAACTGAAAAAATTAAATAATGAGGATTAAAGTAAATTATTTAATATCGTTCTAATTTCTGGGTTGTTAGGCCTTGGAGCGTCAGAATTAATAATATTACCCGCGGTATCGACCAATATGAATCTTGGAATTCCTCTAATTCCGTAGGAAGTAACAAAAGAAGACTTCCAATTATTGTCCGCCATAAGCTGAATACCACTCAATGCTCTGTCAGCAATCATAGATCTCCATTTTTGGTAATCCTTTTCCTCATCAATCGATAGACTAACAAAAGCTATATTTTTATCGTGATAATCTTTTTCCAAATTTTTTAAAGCTGGTATTTCTCTTAAACAAGGCCCACACCAAGTAGCCCAAACATCAATATATACAATTTTTCCTGCCAAATCTTGTAGACTAGTTACGCCACCCTTATAATTTTCGTAAGTAAAAGTAGGAGAGGCTTTACCTGGTGTTAAATTCGATAAGACCTTGTAAGAACTTGTCACTTTGGACAGGTTTTCAGAGTTTTGATTGGAAGATTGATAAAGTTTATATACCTCTTCTAATGCTGCATTAGCTTTCATTCCATAACGTAAATAGTTGAACATCAATTCATCCTTTACAGGACCGTCTGGAAAACTAGTATCGATTGTTTCAAGATAAACTAAGGTGAGGTCATTAGCATGAAGTGTTGCTTCATTTTGGGCGATTCGTCGATAATGAGATTCTAATAATCGCTTATAAGCATTAGATGTTTTAAAGGCCTCTATATCATTAAAGTTGAATTTTTTATAATCTCTATATAAAGTTTCGTCAGCTTTAAACGTAGGATCTTTTGTTAAGTATTGATGGTATGATTCATAATTCTCAATGTTGTTAATATGAGCATATTCAAGTTCTTTTAACTCTTTGCTTTTAAATTCTTTAGAGATTTTTGGACTTGAATTTAGTAAATTCGAGTAACTATTGTTGAGTTTGTTAACTTCTGCTATAAACTTTTTTTGTGGTAAAGCATACACTTTGTCAAAAGTCATCTCGCTTTCAGATAATAAATATTTTGCAGCCAAATAGTTGTTTTCCGGAGCTGTTTCACCAGAGTAATTGAGCTTCTCATCAAATTCTTCAATATCTGTAGTCAAATTTAAAGAAGTACCTTTCATTAAATAAATAGGGGTGCTTTCCCTTCCAATTCGTAAGGAGTAGTACCCGTTATTTTGTACGAATAAGGTATCTAAAAAAACACCATTTTGCGTAATAAATATTTCTTTTTCAAAATTATTTCCAGAAATTTTAACAGTATTCGCAGTGTTATTTAAAAGTTGACCTTTAAAAATGATATATGAAGAATCAGTTTCATTTTGACACGAAAATAGAGTTATTACAAAAAGTAGTGAAAATATATTTTTCATAGAAAAGTGTTATTAGATTGCAAAAATACTATAATATTTATACTGTTTTAAAAATAAGCGTATTCTTAACAAGGAATTAGTATTTTTGTTTTTTAAATTGATTTATACTTATGTCAAAACATCACTATATAGGTGCTGAATTATTAGATTTACCTACCATAAAAGCAATTATCGAGGAGCAAAAAATTTTAGAATTATCTGATGAAGCAATTTTAACCATAAAAAAAGCAAAAAAATACTTAGATAAAAAAATAGCAGATAACAGTCAGCCTATATACGGTATCAATACTGGATTTGGATCTCTTTACAACGTAAAAATCGATTCAAATAATTTAACTAAACTTCAGGAAAATATTGTAATGTCACACGCTTGCGGGACTGGTAATTTGGTGCCAAAGCAAATTGTGAAATTGATGTTACTACTCAAAATACAATCATTAAGTTATGGTTATAGTGGGGTACAATTAAAAACAGTTCAACGTTTAGTTGATTTTTATAATTTAAATATTATTCCAGTTATTTATGAGTTGGGAAGTCTTGGAGCCTCCGGAGATTTAGCTCCTTTAGCACATTTGGCTTTACCATTAATCGGGAAAGGTGAGGTATATTATCAAAATGAAATTTGTTCTTCAAAAACGATCTTAAGTCAATTAAATATTACCCCCATTAAGTTACAAGCCAAGGAAGGTCTAGCGCTATTAAATGGAACTCAATTTATGAGTGCTTACGGGATCTACGCTTTAATAAAAAGCCACAAACTTTCGTATTTGTCAGATTTGATTTCCTGCATATCTATTGACGCGTTTAATTGTAATATGAGTCCCTATGATCCGCTGGTTCACTATGTTCGGCCACATCGGGGTCAAATTAAAACTGCAGAGCGAGTTTTAGAGCTTTTGGAGGGGAGTGAAATTGCTAATTCAAAAAATAAAAGCATCCAAGATCCTTATTCATTTCGATGCATACCGCAGGTACATGGAGCCTCTAAGGACACCCTTGCGTTCGTAACTAAAACATTCAAAACAGAAATTAATTCAGTTACCGATAATCCTAATATTTTTGTGGATGACAATAAGATTATATCTGGAGGAAATTTTCATGGACAGCCACTCGCTATGGCGCTTGATTATTTAGGAATTTCATTAGCTGAATTAGGGAATATATCGGAACGAAGAACCTACCAATTGATCGCTGGTTTAAGAAACCTTCCACCATTTTTAGTAAAAAAACCTGGAATCAATAGTGGTTTTATGATCCCTCAATATACCGCAGCAAGTATAGTGAGTCAAAATAAACAACTTGCTACACCTTCTTCAACAGACTCAATTGTTTCGTCCAATGGTCAAGAAGATCATGTAAGTATGGGTGCAAATGCTGCAACAAAATGTTTTCAAATAGTTACTAATTTAGAACGAATTTTAGCCATTGAGTTAATGAATGCTTCGCAAGCCTTATCATTTCGGAGACCTTTGAAATCCTCAAAGTCAATAGAAGATTTTATTCATAACTACCGAAAAATTGTTCCATTAGTTGAAGAAGATAGAATTTTAGCTAAGGATATTGAAAATACGATTTTGTTTCTAAGTGCTATCGACATAGACAATGATAAATTGTTTTGATATCATCCTCTTTTACGTTTTTAAGAAATATAAGCACTACCCAATTTAAAGGTATTAAGAATCAGTTTTTTTCTTTTTTTCTGTTATTTTTATTACAATCTCGTTGGTTTTTTTATTCAAATCCATTTTGATACTGTCACCCTCTTTTAACTTTGTGTTAATGATTTCCTCTGCAAGGGCATCTTCAATATACTTTTGAATTGCTCTTTTTAGAGGTCTCGCACCATATTGTTTATCAAATCCTTTGTCAGCAATAAAGTCTTTAGCATTTTTAGAAAGTTTTAATTGATAACCCAATCCGTCAATCCTCGCATACAACTTAATTAATTCAATATCAATAATTTTATGAATATCTTCTCTACTTAAGGCGTTGAATACAACCACATCGTCAATTCGATTTAGAAATTCTGGAGCAAATGTTTTTTTCAAAGCATTTTCAATGACACCTTTTGCATAGGTATCTGCCTGATTTGCTTTAGCTGAAGTTCCAAAACCAACACCTTGACCAAAATCTTTTAATTGTCGAGAACCAATATTTGAAGTCATGATAATAATCGTGTTTCTAAAATCAATTTTACGACCTAAACTATCGGTTAAAAATCCATCATCTAGAACTTGAAGCATCATGTTAAATACGTCGGGATGTGCTTTTTCAATTTCATCAAGTAACACAATAGAATAGGGTTTTCTTCTTATTTTTTCAGTGAGTTGACCACCTTCTTCATAACCAACGTATCCAGGAGGAGCACCTACCAATCTCGATATGGCAAATTTTTCCATATACTCACTCATATCAATTCGAATCAAAGCATTGTCAGAATCAAAAAGTTCTTGAGCCAACACTTTTGCTAATTGTGTTTTTCCGACTCCAGTTTGTCCTAAAAATATAAAGGAACCGATGGGTTTGTTGGGATCCTTTAAACCTGCTCTATTTCGTTGTATGGCTTTTGTAATTTTCTGAACAGCGTTATCTTGACCAATAACCTTTCCTTTTATTCGTTCCGGTAAAGCCGCAAGTTTAGTGCTTTCGGTTTGTGCAATTCTATTTACAGGTACTCCAGTCATCATAGAAATAACTTCTGCTACATTTGATTCAGAAACCACTTCTCGGTGTAATTGTGATTCTTTTTCCCAGGCATCTTGTTGAATAGAGAGTTCTTTTTCTAAATTCTTTTCGTCATCTCTAAGTTTAGCAGCTTCTTCATATTTCTGCTTTTTTACAACAGAATTTTTCAAGTCACGAACTTCTTCTAGTTTTCTTTCAATTTCTAAAATCTTTTCAGGAACATGAATGTTTGTTATGTGTACTCTAGATCCTGCTTCATCAAGCGCATCAATGGCTTTGTCAGGTAAAAAACGTTCTGTCATGTAACGATTGGTTAATTTTACACAAGCAAGAATCGCTTCATCCGTATAAGTTACATGATGATGTATTTCGTACTTATCTTTTATGTTTTGTAGAATCTCAATTGATTCTTCAACGCTAGTAGGCTCCACTATTACCTTCTGGAATCTTCGCTCTAAAGCACCGTCCTTTTCGATATATTGTCTGTATTCGTCTAGTGTTGTTGCTCCAATACATTGTAATTCACCTCTTGCTAATGCAGGTTTAAACATGTTGGAGGCATCTAAAGAACCTGTTGCTCCACCAGCTCCAACAATAGTATGAATTTCGTCAATAAATAAAATGATGTCATCATTTTTTTCAATTTCATTCATCACTGCTTTCATTCGCTCCTCAAATTGTCCACGATATTTTGTGCCAGCTACAAGACTTGCTAAATCAAGCGTAACGACTCTTTTATCAAAAAGAATTCTTGAAACCTTTCTTTGAACTATTCGTAAAGCTAAACCTTCGACAATAGCAGATTTACCAACTCCTGGTTCACCGATTAATAATGGATTGTTCTTTTTTCGTCTACTTAATATCTGTGAAACACGTTGAATTTCTCCTTCTCTGCCCACTACAGGATCTAACTTTCCCTCAATGGCTAAATGGGTTAGGTCACGCCCAAAATTGTCTAAAACAGGTGTTTTTGATTTTTTATTGGTCTTCGTAGCACTTCCGGTAAATAGATTTTCTTTATCCGATTTGTCAGCGGGTAAGTCTTCATTGGGAAAAGCTTCTGAGCTTGGGGAATCACGAAAATCTTCATCACTCGAAATTAAAGATTTAAATAAATCTTTAACGCCATCGTAGTCAATTTTCATTTTGTTTAAAAGTTTAGTCGTAGGGTCATTTTCATTTCTTAGAATACAAAGTAATAAGTGAGCTGTGTTGATGGATGCGCTTTGAAAAAGCTTTGCTTCTAAAAAAGTTGTTTTTAGTGCTCTTTCAGCCTGTCTTGTTAAATGAAGATTTTTTTTATCATTGATATTGGATTCAGTATGAGGATTAGCGGGACTTAATATCTCCACTTTTCTACGCAGGTAATTTAAATCAACATCCAATGTATTTAAAATCGAAACTGCTTTACCATTACCATCGCGAAGCAAACCTAACATTAAATGTTCAGTACCTATAAATTCGTGTCCTAATCGTAAAGCTTCCTCTTTACTGAAAGCAATAACATCTTTTACTCTTGGTGAAAAGTTATCATCCATAATCGTTATATCTCATTTAAATACTTTATCATTTTGGTATGCCAAGTCTATTCAAGTATTTTTTAATCTTATTTAATTTTTAATAGCAGTAAATACAAAGATAATGATTGTTTATTACCACTTATTCTCTTTAACTATTTTTTATTAATAATTATTAAAACCAAAATTTTTAGGTATAAAAAATTGCAATAAGTGTACCAAATTAATTTATGCCAATACGTCAAAAATTTATCAATTTAAAAGTAAAAAAAACAATCCTGTTTTGCATTATAAATCTTACAAATTTCAAAATAATAACCTAGATAGTTATTAACGTTTTACACCTCTTTATTTGTTAATAAAATACTTATTTTTTGACTTGTTTTTTTGTTTAAAAATTAGCAATTAATGTATCTTGCTTTATACTAATTATTACTAAAAAAATTAAAACAAAATATATGGCAGAAGGCGAAAAATTGATCCCGATCAATATTGAGGATGAAATGAAATCGGCTTACATTGATTATTCAATGTCAGTAATTGTATCACGTGCTTTACCAGACGTTAGAGATGGTATGAAACCTGTTCACAGACGAGTTTTATTTGGCATGCACGAATTAGGTATAAGAGCAACAGGCGCTCACAAAAAATCTGCTAGAATTGTTGGTGAAGTTTTAGGAAAGTATCATCCCCATGGAGACACTTCGGTTTATGACGCTATGGTTCGTATGGCTCAAGAATGGAGTTTGCGCTACATGCTAGTTGATGGACAAGGGAACTTTGGTTCTATTGATGGTGATAGCCCAGCTGCAATGCGATATACAGAGGCTAGAATGCAAAAGATATCTGAAGATATGCTTGCCGATATTGATAAAGATACGGTAGATCATCAATTAAATTTTGATGATACGCTAAAAGAACCTACTGTATTACCAACACGTATTCCTGGTTTACTTATAAATGGTGCCTCTGGAATAGCGGTAGGGATGGCTACCAACATGCCACCTCATAATTTAACAGAAGTTATCGATGGTACGATGGCTTACATCGATAACAATGATGTCGATATTGATGAATTAATGCAGCATGTAAAGGCACCAGATTTTCCTACGGGTGGTGTGATATACGGATACGAAGGCGTTAAAGATGCTTTTCATACTGGAAGAGGAAAAATAGTTATGCGAGCAAAAGCTTCGTTTGAAGAAGTTAACGGTAGAGAATGTATTATTGTTTCTGAAATCCCTTATCAAGTCAATAAAGCAGACATGATAAAAAAGACTGCTGATCTAGTTAATGAAAAGAAAATTGAAGGTATATCGAATATACGAGACGAATCGGATCGAAAGGGAATGCGTATCGTTTATATTTTAAAAAGAGACGCCATTCCTAACATAGTACTAAACATGTTGTACAAATACACTGCATTGCAATCTAGCTTTAGTGTTAACAACATTTGTTTGGTTAACGGTCGTCCTCGTTTACTTAACCTAAAGGAATTAATTCATTATTTTGTTGAACATCGTCACGAAGTGGTTGTTAGGCGAACTACATACCTATTAAAAAAAGCAGAAGAACGTGCTCATATTTTAGAGGGTTTAATTATTGCCTCTGATAATATTGACGAAGTGATACGATTGATACGTTCTTCAAAAAATGCTGATCAAGCAAGAGAGCGACTTATTGAAGCTTTTAAACTTTCTGAGATTCAAGCAAAGGCTATCGTCGAAATGAGGCTCCGACAATTAACAGGTCTAGAACAGGATAAATTACGTAGTGAGTATGAAGAGTTAATGAAAACCATTCAAGGTTATAAAGATATATTGGCTAGCAAAGAGTTAAGAATGTCTATTATAAAAAATGAGCTCGAAGAAATTAGAACAAAATATGGCGATGAACGTCGATCTGTTATCGAATATGCTGGAGGTGATGTAAGCATTACTGATTTAATCCCCGATGAAAAAGTTGTGATTACTATTTCTCATGCTGGTTATATTAAACGAACTTCTTTAACGGAGTATAAAAAACAGCATCGAGGTGGAGTAGGAGCAAAAGCTTCATCCACTCGAAATGAAGACTTTTTAGAACATTTGTTTGTTGGTACCAACCATCAGTATATGTTGTTTTTTACACAAACTGGAAAATGTTTCTGGATGCGTGTTTTCGAAATTCCTGAAGGAACCAGAACCTCAAAAGGTAGGGCTATACAAAATCTAATCAATATTGGGCAAGATGATAAGGTTAAAGCCTTTATCTGTACCCAAGATTTAAAAGATGAAGATTACATAAACAACCATTATGTAATCATGGCAACCAAAAACGGTCAAGTTAAAAAGACCTCTCTAGAGCAATACTCACGACCTAGAACAAATGGTATTAATGCCATTACGATCAAAGAAGGCGACGAGTTACTAGAAGCGAGGTTAACAACCGGAGATAGCCAAGTGATGTTAGCAGTTAAATCTGGTAAAGCGATTCGCTTTGAAGAAGAAAAAACAAGATCAATGGGAAGAAATGCCTCTGGTGTTCGAGGTATTCGTTTAAACAATGATACCGATGAAGTTATAGGTATGATTACTATCAACGAATCGGAATCTGATGTATTGGTAGTTTCAGAAAATGGTTACGGAAAGCGATCAAGTTTAGAAGATTACAGAATTACGAATCGTGGCGGTAAAGGTGTAAAGACCATCAGTATTACTGAAAAAACTGGAAACCTTGTAGCCATCAAAAATGTAACTGATAGTGATGATTTAATGATTATTAACAAATCCGGAATTGCAATTCGATTGGAAATTGATCATTTAAGAGTGATGGGTAGGGCCACTCAAGGAGTACGTCTAATTAAGGTTAGAGACGGAGATGCCATTGCTGCTGTTGCAAAAGTTATGTCTGATGACGAGGAGTTAGAACTTGACGAAGAGGGTAATGTAATTATCCCTGAAAATAATTCTAATGAAACCAACGATTCTGGCACAATTAATGAAGAAGAATAAAAAAATATAAATAAATCAAAATAACAATGAAAAAACAACTTTTAGTAATAGGTTTATTACTAGTTTCTGCGATTACATTTGGTCAGAAAAAAGAAATCAAAACTGCTCAAAAATCAATTAAGTCTGGCAATTTTTCGGAGGCAATTACCACATTAGCTTCCATCGAGAGTTTGGTTGACAATGCCGAGTCTTCTGCAAAAGAACAATACCAATTAATAGTTGGGCAAGCTTATTTAGGAACTGCAGGAAATGATTATGAAAAATTAAATATGGCAGCTAGTTCCTTTGAAAATGTTCTTTCCATAAACAAGAATAGTAAATATGCAACGGAAGCAACACAAGGATTGGAAGAGGTTGGAATTGCATTAATTAATAGTGCTCAATTAGATCAAAAAAATCAGAAGTACATCGAAGGCTCTAAAAAAATCTATCGAGGTTATACCCTCAGAAAAAATGACACTATATTTCTATATTATGCTGCCTCTTTAGCTACCGATGGAAAAGACTACGATTTAGCGATAAAACGTTATGAGGAGCTCATGGATGTTGGTTATACAGGTATCACTGAAGAGTTTTATGCAACTAAAAAGGGAACCAAAGAAGAAACTAAATTTTCTTCAAAAGTAGAGAGAGATTTGTTAGTGAAAAGGGGAGAATACGTAATTCCTAGAAGTAAATTTTCAAAATCCAAAAAAGGGACTATTTTAAAAAATATGACTTTAATTTATCTAAATCAGGGTGAAAAAGAAAAAGCTACTGAATTAATGCAAAAGGCCAGAGCGGAATCACCCAATGATAAAAATTTGATGTACGCTGAAGCTGAATTGTATTACACAAGCGGTGATATGACGAATTATAAAAGAATTATTAGTGAGTTGATCGAAAGCGATCCAAACAATTCTGATTTATATTATAATTTAGGAGTTGCAAGTGCTAATAATGGTGAAAAAGACGAAGCTATAGAATATTACTCTAAAGCCATAGAAATAAACCCTAACTACGCTGAAGCGCTCATTAATAAAGCGCAATTAATATTAGATGGTGAAAGAGTAATTATTGAAGAAATGAATAGTCTTGGAACATCCAACGCTGATTACGATCGATATGATGTTTTAAAAGAAGAAAAAAATAAAATATATCAAGAAGCATTGCCTTATTTAGAATCTGCTTCAAAATTACGCCCCGAATCCATGGATATTATAAAAACCTTAAAAGGAATTTATGGTCTATTGGGTATGGATGCAAAAGAAAAAGAAATGAAAACTATCTTAGAACAAAACTAAAATTGTTATTTCTATATAAAAAAAGCTTCTATTAAATAGAAGCTTTTTTTATACCATTCGTTTAATGACTCTAAGCTTATGGGTGTGTTTTTGATTTTCAACATTAAATATTCCAGACTGGTCCATTCGATCAATTCGTACTTTACCATGCGCATGGATAATATGGTGGTGATCTAATAAAATACCGACATGGATAATTTCTCCTTCTTCATTATCAAAAAAAGCTAGATCTCCAGCTTCGCTTTCTGCTATAAAACTTAAGACTTCCCCCTGTGTGACTTGTTGACTAGCATCTCGTAGTAACGAATACCCACACAATTTATAAACCATTTGTGTAAAACCACTACAATCAATACCAAAGGGTGTTTTACCTCCCCAAAGATAGGGACTGTTTAAATACATCTGTGCGAACTCTATAAGGCTTGTTTTATTTAATTTTTTTTGATTTGTTTCTCCTTCAAAAGTATGATTTAAAAATTCTGAAATAGCTACATTACTACCAAGGCTAATCGGTAGAAGTGAACTTGTAGTTGTAGTTACAACATCTAATAAATGGGTCGAACGTATTGGCGGAAGTTGAATTAATTTCTCAAACTCAATAATGGAGATGCTTTTGTATTGTTTAGCATCGATCCAACCCTCATATTTATCATCAGACAAACGAATTTTACACCACTTTTTAGAGATTTCAAGAACTTCAAACAAATCACCATACAGTACTTGAGAAACTAATTCACTTCGATCAGAATCTTCTAATCGAAGTGGAACAATACTTAAGTTACATACTCCGTAATTCATTTAAAAAATGAAATTTAAATTAATTTCTTTCTAATATCATTGCTGAGGCTCCACCGCCACCATTACATATAGCAGCTGCTCCAAACTTTGAATTGTTCTGTTTTAAAACATTAATTAAAGTTATTAATATTCTGACCCCACTACAGCCTAAAGGATGTCCTAATGAAACAGCACCACCATTTACATTAACATTCGAATCGTCTAGACCTAACAATTTCATATTTACCAGACCCACAACAGAAAAAGCTTCATTTAATTCAAAATAATCGATATCATCAATTTTCAAATTTGCTTTTTTTAGGGCTATGGGTAGTGCTTTTGATGGTGACGTTGTAAACCATTTTGGTTCTTGTGCTGCGTCGGCATAGCTTTTTATAGTTGCTAGGGGAGTTAAGCCCATTTCTAAGGCTTTTTCCTCACTCATCAAAATCATAGCACCCGCACCGTCATTTATTGTAGATGCATTGGCTGCTGTTACGGTACCTTCCTTAGTAAAAACAGCACGTAGATTTGGAATTTTATCCATACGGACATTTTTATATTCTTCATCTTCGTCGAACAATAAAGGCGTTCCTTTTCGTTGAGGTATTTCAATAGGTATGACTTCTTCCTTAAATTTTCCTTCTTCCCAAGCTTTTTTTGATCTTAGGTAAGATTTCATCGCAAAGTCGTCTTGTTCTTCACGAGTTATTTGATGTTCTAAAGCACAGAAGTCTGCTAAAACTCCCATCGCATCCTGATCAAAAGCATCTACCAACCCATCTTTTTGTATCCCATCTTCCATTTCTTTGGGACCAAATTTATGAGCATTTCTTAAATGAAGGTAATGGGGGATGTTGCTCATACTTTCCATACCTCCAGCGATGACAATATGTGCGTCTCCTAAGGTAATTGCCTGAGCAGCATTTATGACCGCTTTCATACCAGATGCACAAACTTTATTGACCGTTGTACAGGGAACCGTATCAGAAATACCAGCAGCGATGGCAGCTTGTCTTGCAGGAGCTTGACCAACACCAGCTTGAACAACATTTCCCATATAGACTTCATCGACCTTGGTTGGGTCCAAATTAATTTTGTCCATAGCCCCTTTTATGGCCATCGAGCCTAATTTTGTGGCTGACAAAGAAGATAGACTCCCCATAAAACTACCGATAGGAGTACGTATTGCACTTACTATAACAACTTTTTTATTCATTTAAAGAATGATTTTTAACAATATTTGATTGGATGCAAATTTAAGCATTTAATATTAAAAAATCTTTCTTGATAATTATGTAATTGCAAATAAACAAACGATATTTATACCTTTATCAGCAAATTGATATTGATGAAAAACTATTTTACTTCTTTTACAAATAATCAATCTTTTATATATAAGATACTCTTATTTATATTGTCTACAGGTTTAATTATGTATCTCCTCCCAAAAGGAGGGCAATTTAAGTATAACTTTCAGAAAGGAAAACCTTGGCAATATGAAAACCTATATGCACCTTTTTCGTTTACCATAAAAAAGAGTGAAGCTGCAATTGAAGAGGAAAAAAAACTAATTTACGAAAATAACATTCCCTATTTTGAAGTTGATACTTCAAAAGTCACTGCTTCCAAAACATTATTTCTGTCGTATCTGAATAAAAACGATTCCATTATGGGCACAAAGGATATCAACGGTAAATTAATAGGAGCCCGTATTATTGACGAGTTATATACTTATGGAATCACAAATAAAAAGCATTCTTTTTTACCAGATAAAATCATTTATTTAAAAAATGGAAACGAGTTACAAGAAATAGGGTACAATCAACTAATTTATGATGGAGATATAGAAACCATCATTATTTCAATGTTTAATGAATATGAAACAAAAACTACTTCTTTTTTAATAGATCTTCTTTTAAACGTTTTAACGTCAAACGTTACCTTAGATAGCGATTTAACAACCTCTGTTATTTTAGCAAGAATTGAAAAAATTAATCCTAACCGTGGAGTTATTGACAAGGGAAGTAGGATCATCGCAAAAGGAGAAGTAGTGGAAGGCGACAAGTTTCAAATATTAAACTCTTATAAAGCAGTTTTTCAATCACAAGTTTGGAGTAAATCTAATTATAATTGGTTATTACTTGGGTACTCCTTACTGATTTCACTGGTGTTTTTAATGTTGTTTTTATTTATGAAAAATTATCGAAAAGAAATTTTTTCAGATAACAATAAAATGACATTTATATTATTTAATGTAGTTTTCATGGTATTCATTACCGCGCTTGTAGTTCAATATGATGCAAAATTAGTTTATATAACACCGCTTTGTATTTTGCCTTTGGTGCTGAAAGCATTTTTTGATGCAAGATTAGGGCTGTTTGTTCATGTACTAACCATTTTATTACTAGGGTTTACGGTTCCCAACAGTTTTGAGTTTCTTTTTTTACAGACCATAGCCGGGATGGTGACTATACTAACTGTTTCCGAATTGTATAAAAGGGCTAATTTATTTATATCGGTTGGTCAAATTACCTTTGTATATATTTTAGGTTATTTTGCTTTTTTTATCATTCAAGAAGGAAATGTAGAAATGATACAATGGGATTATTTTCTATATTTTATACTTTGTGGTCTGTTAACCTTATTTTCATTTCCTTTAATTTATATCTATGAAAAAATATTTGGTTTGGTGTCGGATGTTTCGTTATTAGAATTAAGTGACACCAATTCAACATTACTAAAGGAATTATCAAACAAAGCCCCTGGAACTTTTCATCACTCTTTAAACGTAGCTAACTTAGCAGAGGCAGCAGCCAATGAAATTGGGGCCAATACCATGTTAACTAGAGTAGGGGCGCTGTATCATGATATCGGTAAAATGACAAACCCAACTTATTTTACAGAAAATCAGATTTCATCAATCAATTCACATGACGAATTGGACCCGAAGGAAAGTGCTGGGATTATAATTGATCATGTGATTAAGGGCATTGAAATTGCAAAAAAAAATAAATTACCAGATCGAATAATTGATTTTATAAGAACACATCATGGTACAAGTTTGGTGTATTATTTTTATAATAAAGAATCGGAAAAAATAGGAGCGGTAAACAAAGTAGATTTTTCATATCCTGGACCCACTCCTTTTTCAAAAGAAACTGCTATTTTAATGATGGCAGATAGTGTAGAAGCAGCAAGTAAAAGTTTAAAAGAACCTACCTCTTCTAAATTAGATTCTTTCGTAGAAAACATTATTGACAATCAGTTAAATCAAGGACAGTTTTTAAATGCCAACATCACGCTCAAGGAAATTCAAAAAATAAAAAAGGTGTTAAAAAATAAACTCAATAACATGTACCATTTAAGAGTGGAATATCCCCAATAAAGACTTCTCCACAGATTTTTTTAACTTTTAGGCTGGTTTAATTGTTATTTTGCTTTAATACTGGCACTTTCTTTTCAATATATTCTATAGGTTTAGTTACTTGTTTAGGTGCTTTAAATCGGTAACCAAAAAATAAATGAAAACTATTTTTTATGGGTTGTAATCCCAAAGTATTATTTTCAACTTTATCGGAATTAAAATTATATTTGTAGGCGCCACCAAAGTAAATTTTACGCCCGTTATAACCTGTAGAAATTCCAGATTTAACTTGAAAAAAAACATTGGTCTTAATTTCATCGTAGCTTCCCGTCTGATTGTAATAGTTGTTTTGATAAAAATCAATACCCACACCAGGATCAACATATACGTTGGTATACCAATACTTATGAAAAACAAAGGTATAACGATACCCTATAAAAAAAACAGGACTAAATCCTGAAAACTCATTGTAGGAAGCTCTTTGAACTAGTTCTTGGTTTTCTAATTTTATTTTCTCTGTTCCATTAACAAAGTAAAATGCATAATTAAAACCTGCTAAAAAGGTCCCGGTACTTTTTAATTGCACTTCTGTATTTGATTCTATTGCTTTCATAGAATAGTTGTTATTGAACTTATAATTGCTGGAGCCAGAAAGAATATTAGTTCTTAAATAGGGAAATTGAACTTTAAAATTTGAATTAGTTATTTCATTTTCAAATTCATTTGTGTTTTCGATATAAAATCCACGCGTATAATTGTATTCCAACCTATGAATCCAATTATCAAGTAAAAATTTAATGCGAAGTCTGAAACGGTCTGTTTTTCCTTTATTATCGAGTTCAGCTTCTGATAATTTTGGTCTAAAACCCAATCTTACAGAAAGAAATTTATAACTAAACACCAAACCGTAACTAATATTCAAATTTGATCTAACTTCAGCTTGACTTTCTTCTAAGGGAATAAAATAACTAACACGGTCATTAGTCACATCGAATTTAATATTTAATTGATTGGAAAAATCTTGTATAAAATTGGAGTTATTAGAGGTACTATCCTGGATTATTAAATTCTCTTGAGAAAAAATAAACAACGGAAATAATAAAAGAAATATGCTACATTTTTGATTCAACAACTTAAAATAAAATATTAAACATTGCCTACAATGTACTAGTGATTAGTAGTTCTACGTTATAATTTTGGTTTTTATTGAGTATTTTTTTTGGACTTACGAGCTTCTTTCTTTTTCATTTTTTCTTCTCTATTGGCATCTTTAACGCTATCAATTGCTGCTTTTTTGTCCTCTGAAACTCCAATTGGAATATTGACTTTTAAAAACAACGAGCTATTTTTAGCACTGGAGTTATTTTTATAAACATTGGTAAAACCATAATGGTATCGAACTCCAATGGTCCATCCCAAACCTTTCAACAATCGATACCCGATTCCTGCTACTGCTCCAACCTCCATAATATTTACAACCTCTTTATTATCTTCTCTAACTCGTGCTGAATTTCCATCGATATCGTAATTGTATTCCACAAAAGCTTTATACATAAGTCCAAATTGTGGACCTCCTTCAAGATATAATTGATTGTCAAATCGATATTTTGCTAAGGCTGGGACCAGAAAGTAACTAATTTTTTGAGTAAAATCACCCTTATCGGTGTTTAAATACGAAAAATCGACCCCTAATTGTTCTAGATCTGAGGAGGTTAACTGATCGGCACCCAAAGATGATTTTACTAAAACTCCCGTATTAAAGTACCATTGGTCTTTCATTTTGATATCAAAATAAAAACCTAGATTAAAATCATTTTTCCAATGATCACTCTCTAAACTAGAAATAGTTGAAAAATTAAAACCTCCATCCAATCCAAATTCAATTTTCCCACTATTTAATTTATCGCCTAGTAACAAGGCAATTAGGACCTGAGATTGGAGATTATAGGTAACTAAAATAAAAAATAAAGAGATGATATACTTTTTCATAAGGAGATAATTAAAATGTAATTTGTTATATTTAGTAATCTTAAATTAAACTATGTTAAAAATACTTACAGAATTAGAAATAACAGAAAAAATTAAAATATTAAGTTATTGGACTTATCAAAATAATGCAATTCATGCTAGTTTCAAATTCAATAATTTCAAAGATACTTTTTTTGTAATGAAACAAATAGCTTTTGTCGCAGAAAAAATAAAACATCATCCCAATTGGTCCAATGTTTATAATGTTTTAAATATAAGTCTTACAACCCACGATGCAGGGGGGGTAACCGAGAAAGATTTTGAATTAGCGGTAAAGATAAATGAAATAGTCGAGGCGGTATTAACGAATCATAATTCAGCTATAAAATAGATGACTTAAAAAGTAAAATATGATTTTTTAATGTTCTTTTACAACAATAGCGATCGCCATTAGTACTAAAAAACCTATTGTCCAAACTAAAATTCCACCAACTCCCATAATTGTATTTTTTTTATTTTCAAATATAAAATAATTCTTACTAAAATAAATTAATCCATATAAAAAAACACATAGATTTATTTTATTTATAATTCTTTATTAGATGTCTTAGGTTCGTTACGCTTGTAATAGCTTCACTCACTTTAAAGACACCCTAATATTTATCTTTATAATGGTGAATAGTTGAAGTTATTTAACTGAGGTAACAATTTGATTAAATATTTTTTTCATTATTATTTTTTTGAATTTCTCTTGCCTTTGAAAGAGCGCTTGCAATTATACCCGCAGGAATAGTAACAACACCAACTCCAATTAATACAATAAAAGTAGTAAATATTTTCCCTCCGATAGTAATTGGATAAACATCACCATAACCAACAGTTGTAAGAGTAACTATAGCCCACCATCCACTATGAATAACTGAGCTAAAGACATCAGGTTGAGCTTCATTTTCAAAAAAATAAATTCCTGCTGAAGCAATAAAAATAAAAATGCAAGTCATAATTAAAAATAAAACCATTTCTTCTTTAAGTATTTTTGCAGCTATATGGAATCGGTTTAATGCTTTATTATAGCGAATTAATTTTAAAGCTCTGAATATTCTAAATACTCTAAAAGCCCTCAAAGCTCTTAGGTCATAAATACTTCCAATATAAAAAGGGAATATAGCTAATAGGTCAATAATACCGTAAAAACTGAAAATATATTTTAATGGATTTTTAGAGACGAAAACCCTTAACAAGTATTCTACTGTAAATATAATTACACATACTAATTCAAATGTTTCAAGTGCCTCAATTGTAAACTTTGAAATGTCAGGGAATGTTTCAAATGTAAAACCTATTAAAGATAAAAGTATTAGTGTTTGAATAAAATAGTCAAATACTTTTCCATTTAGGCTAGTATTGTCTTCGATAACAAGTCTTAATTTTTCTTTTGCACCCATTTAGATTCTAAATCTACATAAATTATTTATAATTATTGTTTTTTGATATTTTAAGTCTCTAAATTTTTAAATTATATGTTAGTGAAGTGGAAGTCCTCAAAGACTTACACGTAACGATAATTAACTTTCTATAAGCACATTAATTATTGCCAAAAAGTTGCCAAATAAGCTCTAAAAAGACTTAATTATTAGTAATTAATATAAATTATTCTATAAATAATTTCATTAAATTTGTGTAACATAACTATTTGAAATTATGTAGGTTCTTTGCGAGCCCAATAGGAGTAGGGGCTAATAAGCAAAAACCCCTCGTAGCGATACGAAGGGTTGATGTGAGCCCGATAGGATTCGAACCTATGACCGCCTCCTTAGAAGGGAGGTGCTCTATCCAGCTGAGCTACGAGCCCATTTTTGTTTACAAAATGGTTTCTTTTGCGGCTGCGAATATACAAATTATATTAAAAAAGGATTGTTTTTTAAATTAAATATTTACGTTAATACTTAGCAAAGGACCTTGAAATATTAAACTAAATTTACCATCCCAATTGGACTTATCAATCTTTGCAGTAAAATCAAAATAACGGTAATTAAATGTTACCCCTACGTTTTTATGAAACTGGTAATTAAGACCGGCTCCTAAGCCCCATAAACCTCCAGAATACTCACCTATACTTAAAGCAAACCAATCAACACTGGTGGTGATCATCCATTTGGGATGCGGTGCATAAAAATACCAAGCACCAAAGTTGGGCAATGGAGCTACCACACTCACCGAACTTCGCTGAAAATCGGTACTAGCGTTTTCTCCTGTATCATCATTATTAATATAGGCATACCCTTGAATGTAGGTTTTTAAATCCAAGACATGGGCTCCAATACCAACACTCAATTCATGTTTTAAACCCTTAGTAATTGTTCTTCCAAACAAAAGACGATAGGTGGCTAGGTCTAGCCCTAATTCGATCCCTGCTCCACCATTATAAAGTTGGTCATTCCATTCAATTTCTTCATCAATAGTTTTACTAATACCGTTCCCTACCGCAAAATAGTCGACGCTCAAAGTCCACTTTCGAGAAAATCTCCAATTAAAATTTAAAAATAAGGTTAATTCATTGTCATTAAAATTGGCCTTTTCGCTAAAGTCAATAATTTCATTTTCTGAAGATCCATTAACCAAAACCTTTATTCCTTTATTAGAACTGTAAGCACCTACTTTAAAAACGTAACGATCTTTAAGCAAAGCATGTTGAAGCTGGCTATTGGTAGTTAAAGAGTCTGTATCTTTAACTACTGTATCCTCCTGAGCATAAACGAATGCCTCAAAATTTAAAAATAAGAATAGGATTAAAAAAAATTTACAAATGAATTTCATAGCATAAGGTTTATTACAGCAATTAAAAATAACAATTTAATTATGATTACCGAAAATAGTAGATTATAAAATCACAATGGTAAAAAAGTAAAAATAAAAAAGCCTAACTAATTTAGTTAGGCTTTTTGGTCGGGGTGGCAGGATTCGAACCTGCGGCCTCCACGTCCCAAACGTGGCGCGATAACCGGGCTACGCTACACCCCGAATAGGTTATCTAGAAATTTAATTCTATTTAAATGATGCGGAGAGGAAGGGATTCGAACCCCCGGTACCCGTTAGAGTACAACTCCTTAGCAGGGAGCCCCAATCGACCGCTCTGGCACCTCTCCAATTTTCAATGAAAAATCATCTTAAATTGCGGATGCAAATCTACTTTAACATTTGTAATAACGCAAACAAAAAGGGTGCTTTTTTTTTAAATTTTATAGGAAGTTTATTTTCAAGCTTTTGTGGTATCGATCACAATTTTATTATTGTTTAAATCGGTAGTAAAAAACAGATAAGTTTCTCCACCATCGGTAATATTTAATTTTTTTCTTAAGTTGGCTACACTTTCTGGAAAATTTCGAGTGGTGATATTGGCTTTTTTTAAGGTTTTTATCTCTTTTAAATTCCTTTTATTGTAGTTGTAAACACCTTTAATTAGAAAACGTCTTCCCGGAACCTCTTTCAATTTCGTTGACGTATATAAATGGCTGTTTTGATGTAGTTTAGGAATTGAATAACGGTCTGAAATTATATCAAACGCACCGCTTTTCATCACCGCAGCATTGGGCTCGTAGAGGTATTTTTTAGGTGCCGAAAAAAGAGGTGTGGAAACCTCACCTAGAAAGTAATTAAAATGCTGGGTGTCGTTGTTACGAACATTGATGGTCTTTATTTCGGTTGTAGTGGATCCCTCTTTTTTGAGCAACCACAACAATTCTTTAACTTCATTGTTAACGGCTACAATATGAATTTCTGACACTCCATCAAGTTCTTTCATTCCTTTGCTGATGTCCAACATTGGAGAAGTTTTTACAAGGAGGCGATGGGTATGTTTAAAAAGATGATTAAGTTGTTCTGGAACATTGGGTTCACAGTCGCTTAAAAGAACAACTTTTCCTTTTAAGCGATGGCGTCGAGAAGGATCTAGATACATCATATCATAAAAATGATTAGTTATTCCATCCAATCCATCTTTGGCGATACATTCAATATTGGCAACGTTTAGTTGATTAAAATTATGCTGAGCAATAGTAGATAGGTTGGTATCTTTTTCAAAATGGGTAACGGCATTAAATTGTTTGGAAAAATAAAAACTATCCACTCCAAAACCACCCGTTAAGTCTGCCATGGTGGTACCTTTAAAAATTGATGCTTTGTATTTAGCCGTAATTTCTGAGGAAGTTTGTTCTAAGTTTAATTTTGGCGGATAAAAAATCATTTTATTCTGAAACCAAGAGGGCAATTTATGCTCCACTTTTTTTCTACTATCGATTTGTTGGATCAAATCTTTGATTTTAATTTTTGAAAAGGGGCTCCCTGAAAAAGCAAGCTTTGAAATATCTTCATTAAAACTAAATATAAAGTCTTGAACCTTAGTAGATAATATATCCTTATTTAAATAAATACTATATATTTTTTGTTAACTTTTGAACGATTTCATTATCCAACAAAAACTCTTTTAAAATAACCTTTATAGAGGTGTACACAGGTATCGCAACAATTAAACCTACCACTCCAAATAAAACCCCGGCAATCATAATCACCAAAAATATTTCGAGAGGATGCGATTTCACGCTTTTTGAAAAAATAAGGGGTTGGCTAAAAAAATTATCGACTAGCTGCCCAATCATAAAACCAATGAGAACATAGAGTGTCTTAGGTAAAATTACCGATTGAAAATCACTACCAATAAAGCTTGTCATGGTAAGCAGAACCATTAAACCAAGACCAATAACGGGACCAACATAAGGGATCAGATTCAACAATGCACACAAAAATGCGATTACAATAGCATTGTTAACTCCAAAAATAAGAAGCACTACCGTATAAATTAAAAAGAGGATGGTTAGCTGCAGGATAAGTCCAACAAAGTATCTTGAAAGAAGATTTTTTATTTTATGCATGGATCTTTTTGTACCGTCAACATTACGATCTGTAACAAAGGTCAATACACCTTGTTGCAATAGTTGGCTATCCTTTAATAGGAAAAAAGATATAAAAATAATGGAAAACAAAGCAATACTAAAACTACCAAAACCACTTATAATTGAATTTAAAAAATTGGGAATAAATGAATAATCAACTTTTGAAAACAACTTGTTTTTAGTGATGGATTGACCTAAGTCTATATTTTTATTCGACAAGTAATTAATTATTTTTTGATTTAGGCTTTCTACACTAGCTTGTAATTCAGTCATATTGAGTAGCGATAAATTACGACCTTGTTCCGTGACTAAAGGAATAAATAAGCTAATAATGCTTGTTAATAAACCCATTAAGGCAACTATAGTTAAAATAACGGCTAGAGTATCATTAAACTTCAATTTTTTGTTTAAAAAATTAACGATGGGCAATCCTATTAATGAAATAATAGCCGCAACTAAAATATAAACGATAATAGTCTGAACCTTAAATAAAAAGAATAGCAATAATGAAGCGCCAATTACATAAACAATCGCTTTTAGTATCCCTTTAGTTATGTCGTTTGATGTCATGTTTTGATAGTATTAATTTTATGAATAAGAGTGTTTAATGCGATGGATGCAGCCTGGGCTACGTTCATGCTGCTGTTAGTTCCATACATTTGGATGTGCGTGCAAATATCACTAAAATTTAAAACATCTGCTGAAACCCCATCTTGCTCATTTCCTACAACAACTGCAATTTTATGAAAAGTATTCACCTCTAAGGAGTGAAGAGGTTCACTTGTACGCGTGATTTCTATGGAGATAATAGTATACCCCATTTGTTTTAAATCTTTTACAGTCGCTAAGGCATTGGTCGTTACTGAAAAAGGGACTAACTTTTGTGTATTTCTTGCTGTTTTTTTTAATCGAGGAGAATCAAAATTAACATCCGTATTGCACAGGTACATCTTTTCTATCCCAAATGCTTCACAAACACGAAATATAGCACCTATATTTGCCGGGCTCTGTAGGCCATCTGAAACTAAAATCAGTGGATGTTCTAGTTGTTTTTTTTTGGTCTCTTTATGGGATAATTGTGTATTCATTAATTCAAAAATACATAATTGATGATATTGGCTCCCATTTGCAAGGCTTTTAATCTTATTTCTGGAGGATCGTTATGAACTTCTGAGTTTTCCCAACCATCTCCCAAATCACTCTCAAAGGTATAAAGTAAAACTATTCGCTCTTCAACATAAATCGCAAAAGCTTGTGGTTTATTTCTATTGTGTTCGTGAATTTTTGGCAAACCAAGCGCGAAAGGATAGGGCTGTTTAAATAGCGAATGGTCTTTGGAGAGTTCGATTAGTTTTTTATTGGGAAATATTTTTACTAACTCTTTTCTTAAATAAGGATCCATTCCATAATTATCGTCAATATGCAAAAAACCACCGCTTAATAGGTAATTTCTTAAATTATCAGCATCTTCATCGGTAAAAAAAACATTGCCATGCCCCGTCATATGAACAAAAGGGTAATCAAACAAATCTAAACTATTAGGTTGAACTACTTTGGGTTTTTTGCTGATTGTGGTGTTAATATGGTCATTACAAAAAGTAATTAGGTTTGGTAATGCAGTAGGATTACTGTACCAATCGCCACCTCCACCATATTGAATTACAGCGATGTCCTGTGATAATAATCGCATGGATAAAAAAAATAATAGCCCTATTAGTGGTTTGTAAAACATAAATTCAAAAATACAACTTCTGCATAAGTTTCAGGGGGATTCAGTCCAATAAAACATCAATCATTTTCATTGATAAATGAAACACTATGGCAGACAACTACTGCAGCGGTCTCAGTTCGAAGCCTACTTTTACCTAGGCTAACAGGAATAAAGCCCGCACCAATTGATTTATTAATTTCATCTATTGAAAAATCACCTTCTGGTCCGATAAGAATCGTGGTATGTGCTCTTTTTTTTAGAACACTTTTAAGCGATTGTTTGGTGGTTTCCTCACAATGGGCAATCAGTTTTTGCTGTGGGTTTTTTTTCTGTAATTTTAAAAAATCATTGAAAGTAGTTGCCTTATTTAATTTTGGCAAATACGCCTTCAACGATTGCTTCATAGCGCTTTGGATTTTCTTTTCAAAACGTTCTAATTTTATGATTTTTCGTTCGCTATGATCACATAGTATAGGCGTAATTTCTGTAATTCCAATTTCTGTAGCTTTCTCTAAAAACCATTCATACCGGTCATTCAGTTTTGTTGGAGCAACAGCCAAATGGAGCGTATACATTAATTGATCACCAGGGGTTTCGGTAATAATTTTACCCATGCATTTTTTTGGATTGGAGTCTAAAATGAGTACTTCAAAAAAAACACCTTTCCCATTAGTGATGTTCAGTAAATCTCCTTCAGATTTTCTTAAAACTTTGGCAATATGCTTGCTTTCGCTTTTATCGAAAGTAAATTCTTTCGTGTTGGAATTTATGGACGGATTAAAGAACAGTTGCATCGTTTTAATATTTCATTCTAGGTTTTGCAACTACATCATTACTCGCAAATAGTTGTTGTTGGTATTTTAATTCACCGACAATAGCTATCATTGCAGCATTGTCAGTACAATATTCAAATTTAGGGATATGCACTTTCCAACCCAAAGAAGTTTCGGTGTCTTGGAGGGCTTTTCGAATTCCAGAATTAGCTGAGACACCCCCACCAATTGCAATTGTTTTTATATGGGTCTCTTTAACAGCATTCTTTATTTTGTCCATTAAATAATCAACAATTGTAAATTGTAAACTTGCACAAATATCATTGAGGTTTTCTTTTACAAAATTAGGATGATCTTTAGATTTTTTTTCAATAAAATACAAAACAGCTGTTTTTAATCCACTAAAACTAAAATCCAGTGGACCAACTTTTGGTTTTGGAAAATGAAATGCCTTTGGATTTCCTAAACGCGCATTTTGATCGATTAAAGGACCGCCAGGATAGGGAAGACCTAAAAGCTTTGCGCTTTTATCAAAAGCTTCTCCAATAGCATCGTCTAAGGTTTGACCAATTACTTCCATCTCAAAATAATTAGTCACTTTCACAATCTGAGTATGCCCACCACTTATGGTCATTGCTAAAAATGGAAAGGAAGGAATCGATTGCTCCTTGCTTTTTATAAAATGTGCCAATATATGTGCTTGCATATGGTTTACCTCAATAAGAGGCAGGTCCAAACCCATCGCTAAAGATTTTGAAAATGAGGTTCCTACCAATAATGAACCCATTAATCCAGGACCTCTAGTAAAAGCTATGGCATTTAATTGTTTTTTGTCGATATTTGCTCTTTGCAAAGCAAGTTGAACGACCGGTACGATGTTTTGTTGATGGGCTCTTGAAGCAAGTTCAGGAACGACACCCCCATATTCTTTATGAATATTTTGGGTAGCAACCACATTCGATAGTATTCTGCCGTTTTTAATGACAGCTGCTGCCGTATCATCACAAGAAGATTCGATACCTAAAATGTATGTTTGTTTCGGTGTCAATTTAAAATAACCTATTTATTAGGTGTAAAAATAAAACATTAAGACCGTATCAAAAAACTGAAAAAAATAATAAAAAGAACTTTAGCGATAATTTTATTTTTATCTGCTTTTATTTTGATGATCTTATCAACTTCTGTGGTCCAAACCTATATTGCCAATAAGGTAACCCAAAAGTTAAATCAAAATTATGGAACGAGCATTCATATCGATCGCCTTGGCTTAAATTGGAAAGGAGAAATCGACATTAGAGATCTTTATATTGAAGATCATCATCAAGATACGCTTATTTATTCTAAAAAATTGGTCACTAATTTATTGAGTGTAACACATTTAGCAAACGGGAAGTTGGATTTTGGCTTTATAGAATTGTATGAACCTAAATTTTACCTAAAAACGTACCAAAATGAACGATTAGATAACATATCTATTTTTGCAAAACTGTTTGTAACCGATACTTTAATAAAAAAGAGTTCCTTTAGATTAAATGCCGACCATATCACCTTAAATAAGGGTAATGTAAAAATAACAAATGATAATTTTAGTACTAGTGAAATTTTTAATTTATCAAAAGTAACGATCGATACATACAACTTCAGCCTTATAGGTCCAACTGTAAAACTAGAAGTAAACCAGCTATCATTACTTGATAAAAGAGGTTTTGAAATTAAAAATATGGAAGGTGATTTCTCTTATACACCAACGTCCATCCAGCTCAATTCACTTAAATTAACATCTCAAGAATCGTTTATATCGGGTGATTTTTCAGTGAATTATAAAAAGGGGGGGCTTTCAGACTTTCTTAACAAAGCTACTCTTGATTTTAATTTTTATGAAACAAAAATTGGAACCAACGATTTAAATTCTTTCTTTAACGAATTTGGAAAAAATCAAATGATTACTCTCAATGGTGATGTTGATGGCACCTTAAATGATTTTATATTTTCAAATGGTTTAATTACTTCCAATAATATTCGAGTTAAAGGAATTTATAATTTTAAAAATTTATTTAAAAAAAATAAAGAGTATATTATTGATGCGTCCAATCATTCCATTGTTACGGACTACAAATCCCTAGCTCAATTGATGCCTAGAATTATAAATAGGGTGCTCCCAAAAGAGGTGGATTATTTAGGAAATATTAATTTTATAGGCAATACCACTATTACAAAGTCCTCACTTATATCGTCTAGCAATCTAGTTAGTTCTTTGGGAACAGCGCAAACAAAAATTAAAATCGATGCATTAAACAATAGTGAAAAGGCATCTTATTTTGGAGAAATTAATTTTAACAATTTTGATTTAGGGAAATTCGGAAAAACAGAACGATTAGGAACCATAACGGCAACTCTTGAAATTGAGGGGGTAGGCTTTACAAAAAAATCATTAAACACAAGAGTTAAGGGGATGATCAACTCCTTTATTTTTGAAGACTATAACTATCAGAACATAACACTCTCTGGAAACTTTAAAAACCCGCTGTTTGATGGTATCTTGATTATAGATGATCCAAATTTAAAATTTGACTTTAGTGGATTGGTGGATATCTCTGAAGAGTTAAATCGATTTGATTTTAATGCAACTGTTGATTATGCTGAATTAAATCAACTAAATATTTTTAAGAGGGATAGTGTATCCATATTTGCTGGAAAGGTCGATATGGAAATGAACGGGAATGATTTAAATACTGTTTTTGGAACCATTGCCTTTAAAGAAACTTTTTATCAAAATGAAAAAGACAATTTTTATTTTGATAATTTTAAAATTACCTCCACACAGGAAGAATTAAAACGAATCATTAATATCAACTCACCTGATATTATGATGGGTAGTATTAAAGGGGAGTTTTTAATAGAAGAGATCCCCACCTTGTTCTTAAATGGAGTTGGGAGTATTTATACCAATTATAAGCCACAAAGTATATCTAAAGATCAATTTTTAGATTTTGATTTTGAAATTTATAATAAACTTGTTGAAATATTTATTCCGGATCTTCAATTTGGTGAAAATACAAGAATTAAGGGTACCGTATATTCAAATGAATCTAAATTAAAATTTGATTTTGCATCGCCAGAAATCATGCTTTTTGATAATTATTTAGGGGATGTAAAATTTAATGTCAACAATCACAACCCACTATACAACACCTATATTTCTGTAGATACTATCAACAACGGCCTCTACAATTTAAAAGATTTTAATTTTATTAATAAGACGATCAATGACACCCTTTACGTTCACTCTAATTTTAAAGGAGGAAAAAATAAAGATCAATTCAACTTATCATTGTACCATACCATTAATAAGGATAATAATTCGGTGGTTGGCGTAAAAAAATCGGCTATCAACTTTAATGGAAACACGTGGTTTCTAAACGAAAAAAATGATAAAAAAAATAAAATTATTTTTGATGAAGAATTTAATGCCATTAAGTTCGATTCTATTGTTTTAAATAATAAAAATGAGTTTATAAAATTTGCTGGTTCTACCAATGATAGTACCTATAAAAATTTAAAAGTTAGTTTTAATAATGTAGATATCGGGAAATTAGTTCCGAAAGTAGATAGCTTAACCTTGAAAGGTATTATTAATGGAAATCTTAATGTAGTCCAAAAGAAAGGGCTTTATTATCCTACTTCTAATATTACCGTAGATGCTATAGATTTTAATAAAACACCTCTAGGCGATATGATTATTGCGATTGAAGGAAACAGCGAATTAACTCGTTACGACTTAATTACGACCTTAACTCATAATAATAGTAAATCTTTAAATGCTACCGGATACATCGATACTAAAACCGAGAACGCTCTGGTACAGTTAAATTTAGAATTAAATGAGTTTAACTTAAATACAATAAGCCCTTTTGGTGGAAATATAATCAAGGACATACGGGGTAATTTATCTGGAAATGGAAAACTTTCTGGCAATCTAGATTCTCCTGATATCGATGGAAGTTTTAAGATTGTTAATGGCGGATTAAATGTTCCTTATCTAAATATCGATTACACACTTGACAAAATTGCCCATCTAATAGTCACTGAGGAAAAATTAGAAATAGAAAATACTACGATGACCGATTCCAAGTATTTTACGAACGGTACCCTTTCAGGACTTGCAACTCATAAAAATTTTAGAAATTGGAAATTAGATTTAAAGATTGACTCCAATAATTTATTGGTTTTAGATACTCCAAAAAAAGACAATCAGCTCTACTATGGTACCGCTTTTATAAGTGGCAATACTCATATTTATGGCCCCATAAATGAATTGAACATTGATGTATTAGCAACTACTCAAGAAAATACCGAATTTAAAATTCCTTTGAGTGAAACGGAATCCATCGGGGACGATTCGTTTATTAAGTTTCTTTCACCAAAAGAAAAAGAAGCAAAACTTCGAGGTGAATCAATAATTACAGACGATTTAAAAGGTCTCTCTCTAAATTTTGAGTTAGACATTAATAAAAATGCTGAAGTAGAAATCGTCATTGATCAGGAAACGAAATCTGCCCTAAGAGGAAGAGGGGCAGGAACACTTTTAATAGAGATTAATACTCTTGGTAAATTTAACATGTGGGGCGACTTTATTGTTTATGAAGGAATTTATGATTTTAGGTATGGCAAAATTATTCGTAAAGAAATTGAGGTAGAAAAAGGAGGTACTATTACTTGGGACGGTCTCGCCAGCAATGCCAATTTAAACCTTAAAGCTATCTATAAAAGTAAAGCAAACCCATCTGCATTATTAGATGACCCCACCATTAATAGAAAAATTCCAGTAGATGTTTACATTGACTTAACAGAAAAAATAACCCGCCCAGAATTACTTTTTGATATTGATTTTCCAGAGGTTAGTTCAACGGTCAGAAGTGAATTAGAATATAAGCTACAAACACAAGAAGAACGAGAAAAACAAGCATTATTTTTATTAACTACGGGTTCATTTATCAGTGAAACTGCAGGTCAAAGTGCAATAACGGGAACAGTTACAGATGGAGTGAATGCGATACTAGCAGAAATACTTACAGACGATGATGCTGTTATTAATATTGCTCCGTATTATGATATGGGAATTGACACCAAAGAAATTGAAACTCAAGATGAGTTTGGAGTTCAATTTTCATCTCAGATAAGTGAGCGTATTGTAGTCAATGGAAAAGTTGGTATTCCTGTCGGAAAAATTAATGAATCACGTGTTGCAGGTGATGTGGATGTACAGTGGTTAGTAAATGAAGATGGTAGTTTACGTATCAATTTCTTTAATAGACAAGCTGAATTACAATTTATTGGTGAGGATCAAACTTTCGAACAAGGAACAGGCGTTTCTTATCAAGTTGATTTTGACACCATTAAAAATTTGATGGATAAAATATTTGGAGTCCAAGTCGAATTGGTGCCGGATGAGGAATTAAATCAATCCAATTAAACTTTTATCTCTGTTTAAAGAAAAACCATTTCTCTGAAAATTAAATTATTTGATAAAAAAAAACGCAACACATGTTTCAATAAATATATGAAACTTCAATCTGTTTTTTATCTCAATAATCTTAAAGTGCTGCAATCATCGATATTTCAATACGGACCGATTTTGGCAGTCTTGAAACTTCAACAGTCTCTCTTGCAGGTGCGCTTTTTTCTTCAAAGTAAGAAGCGTAAATTTCATTAATAATTGAGTAATTATCCATATCACTTATAAAAATGGTAGCTTTTAATACATTTGAAAAATCCATTTCTACGACTTCAAGCAATGCTTTCAAATTCTCCATGACTTGTTTAGTTTCTTTTCTGATATCAGCAGTAATTAAATTACCGTTAACCGGATCAATAGCAATTTGCCCTGAAGTGTATAAAATATTGTCGTTTAAAACCGCTTGATTGTAAGGGCCTATAGCCGAGGGAGCATTTTTTGTAAGTATAATTTTTTTCATCTGTAGTTATCTTAGTTATAATCGTTTATCCGGTTCTCTCCGTTTTTCATATTTAATATCACTTAGTAGAGATGACTTAATCCCAATAAACATGTACCAGGACGTATTGATACTTCCAATAGGTGTCCAATTAAAACTTAACCTCCAACTTTCTAAATCGCGTTGAAACCTTAACTGTGTTAACGTAATCCCATTATTTTTAAAATCATACCCCGATGAAACTCCTACTTTCCATTTTGGTGAAAATTCAATGTTGGAACTTATCATAATCGATTGAGAGGTGATTTCATTTTGTCTGGCAGTATTTTGATAAGTCATCGTATAAGCAAGTCTTAAATCCCAAGGGATTGAATAATTATACCAATTATAATCAGAACCGGTATTGTCTGAGTCAACATCAAATTTACTCCGGTCATTTATGGGGGTTGAATTCCCAAACAAATCATCAGGTCTTCCTCCATTTTTAAAGGTTTCCGTTTCAAAGTCATCCTTTTCTTTTCCCTTAAAATCAGCGCTAGAAAAATTGTAATTAAAACTAATATTCCCATTGGTAAGTCTAAAAAGACTACCGCCATTGTTAATATTGAATTCGTCAATTCTTTGATTGTTATTATCCAAAGCATAAGGGTCTAGGATACCATTAAAATTTAAATCTAATTTTTTAATTATGGGAATACTTCCTGAAAAACGAATAGGATTCCAGTTCAAAGAATCTCCCAATATATTATAGGCCGTATTAAAATTTAAATTATTAAGAAGCATTATTTTTTTTGGTTTAACTGCTGTTGTATCCTGGTCTCGCACTTTTGCTTCAAAAGTGTTGCTCAAAGTTATACCAACATTACTAGACCTCACTTTAGAAGGGGCTCCATATAACGATTGTTCAAAGGGTGAATACTCAATGTTTTCATCAAGCGCATTCGGATTTTGATAAGAGTCATAATATTGTTCGTACGATGGATTAATGTTATAACTAACTGATGGTCTAAACACATGCCTGATAGCCTCAATTTTTTTACCTCTTCCAAAATTGAACATTCCATACATGGTGGTTCCTAAATTTGCAGAAAAGTTATAGGTTCTATAGCTATCAAAACCACGAATGGTATCATTAACAACTCCACCTTCGTTATTGTTTAAGCTCGGATCATATTCCTTTTTTACAGTATCAAAGACCCAAGTCTCTTGATAGGTAGTACTCAAAGAAGAACTTATGTATTTTAGTACTTTAAAATTGGTACTTATAGGGATACTGTGCCTGGTACCGATCTTAGCATCTTCAAACATTTTAGAAGTAAAAAACTCTGTATCATTGGTCTTAATTCTATTTTCAGCAGTTAAATTATATTGAAAGTTTATGTTTTCAATTATACCTTTTTTAGTACCAACTTTTGGTTCAAATGGAAATATTCTGGCAACACTTGCATTTAAATTTGGCAGCGACATGTTTATTTCTTCTGTATTGGTATTTTGAGAATGTGTCCCCGCAATTGAAAAATTTATCTGTGGAACCGTCTCAAAAGTTTTAGAATAGGAAATAGAGGAACTTAGCGTATTCACCAAAGAACTGGCATTATTGGTTTGATTGATTGATTCATTGAAATACTGACTACTACCAAGATTGACTGATGCAGAAAAACGAGAACTTGGATTCGATTTTGCATCTTGATTGTGACTCCATCGGATATTATAGATAGCACTTTCGTTAAAATCATCAAACCCACGATCACCATTAATTAACTTTTCATATCGAAAACTAACGTTTCCTTTAAATTTATAACGGAGGGCATACGAAGATTCTGCGCGCAACGCATAACTACCGTTGGTATAATAATCACCCAATACTGTTAAGTCTACATAATCACTTAAAGCAAAATAATAACCCCCATTTTGAAGAAAAAAACCACGATTTCTATTATCACCAAAACTCGGAATAATAAATCCAGAGGTTCTATTTTTGGTAAGTGGAAAAAAAGCAAAGGGTAAGCCCAAAGGGAGGGGCACATCCGCAATATACATGTTTGTAAAACCAGTAACGATTTTTTTATCTGGAACTACTTTTGCTTTTCGAGTATAAAAGTAATATTCAGGATTATCGATATCTTTTGCAGTAGTGAATTTAATATTTTGCAAATAATAGACGGAGTCATTTACTTTCTTTGCAACTTCCGCCTTATAATTAATTTCGTCTTGACCAGACCTTGAGTTGTAAATTAATGCCTTTTTGGTATCCATATTAAATCGAATGGAATCTGGAATCACTTTAGTATTGGTTTGAGTAAATATGGGTGTCTGCGAATATATACCAGCACTATCAATTCCCTTTGCATAAATTTCGTTTTTATTGTAGTCTAGGATGATATACCCGGATTCAATGCGCATATCTTCATAGGTTATATAAGCATTATTGTACATATATACCTTATTTTCTTTTTTGTCTAGGTACACATAATCATCGCCATAATAGTCAATAATACCCGTTAAAAATTCATCTTCGGATTTTACACTATCAATTTTTACGGTATCTAATTCAATTTGATTTAATTCGGGCTTTACCAATACATTTCTTGTAGCGATTGTATCTACATTTTTTAGAGGAATAATGGTTTCCTTTTTAGTAGGCAGGTCTTGAGAATAAATAGGACTATGACACAACAAAACTAGCATGAAAGTTGTTCTTATAAAATGCCTAAAAGTTTGCAATGCTACGATACCTTTTTTTTGTAATTTTGGCTTAATGATTGTATCTTGATTTTATTACAAATACAATTTCTCAAAAATAAGCATATTTTTTATGTGATTTTTTTTAATAGTATTTTTTTAACAACACTTAAACAACGAAATCATAAAGTATAAACTTATCTAATGATCATTTATTTTAAAAGAGCCTTATTTATCGTCTTTTTAGCTATTACAGCTAATTCAAAATCGATGCCTACGCCCTTCAAAAATTCCGAGAAACCTTTTATAGTTGTTTTAGATGCTGGTCATGGAGGGCATGATCCTGGTAACCTAGGAAATGGTTATAGGGAAAAGGATATCGTTTTGAAAATTGTAATTGAAATAGGACGAATCTTGGAAAAACAACCTAATTTTAAAGTTATTTATACTCGAAAGACAGATGTATTTATAAAATTACATGAGAGGGCTCCCATAGCCAATAGGGCAGATGCTGATTTATTTGTCTCGGTACATTGTGACGCTTTTACCAATAACGCCTACGGAGCAGGAACTTTTGTACTAGGTTTGCATCGGTCAGAAGCTAATTTTGAAGTTGCAAAAAGAGAAAATGAGGTAATTTTTTTAGAAGATGACTACGAAGAAAACTATGAAGGTTTTGACCCTAATTCTCCTGAATCTTTAATAGGGATGACATTGATGCAGGAGGAATATTTAGATCAAAGTATTTTACTAGCCTCCTTGATTCAAAATAATTTCTCAAAAAATTTAAAACGAAAAGATAGAAGTGTTAAGCAAGCAGGCTTTATGGTTCTTTACAAAAGTTACATGCCTAGTGTACTTATAGAAGCAGGTTTTTTAACCAATAAACAAGAAGGAGCCTATTTAAATTCCTCTAAAGGTCAAAAGGAAATTGCCAATGAAATCGCCAAAGGAATTATTACCTACCGCAATAGCTTATCAAATGTTAGTGAAAATAGTCTAATTGATTCCTTTCAATCAAAAAACAAAAATAAAATTTCTAAAAACGAAGCAGAAAACAGTTACGATGGAGTTCAATTCTGTGTTCAAATTGCTGCTTCAAGTAAAAAATTAGATCTTCAACCCTACAATTTTAATGGACTTAATGATGTTCATAGAAAAAAGGAAGGGAAACTGTATAAATATTATTATGGTGCTACTTCCGATTATGAAAAGATCGTCTTATTAAAAAATAATGCAAAAGAAAAAGGGTATAGTTCTTGTTATATTGTAGCCTTTAAAGATGGGAAAAAGTTAAAATTATCAGATGTTTTAAATTCTGTAAACAAATAAACTTAGTTCATCATTTTATTTATAAATTTGTTTAATCAAAATACATTAATCATTGAAAATCACTAAAGAAATAAAGACAGGAATTTTAGCATTATTTGCTATTTTACTATTAATATATGGTTACAGTTTTTTAAAAGGATCTGATTTATTCTCAAAAGAAAGAACGTTCTATGTATCCTATGATAATGTTGCGGGTTTAACAGTTTCTGCTCCCGTTACTATTAATGGCTATGTGGTTGGTAAAGTAAAGAAAATAGAATTTGAAAATGATTTAGGAGGCTTATTGGTTTCGTTTTCGGTAAATAAAGACTTTAATTTTTCTACAAGTAGTATCGTAAGAATATATAGCACAAGTGTTATTGGCGGTAATGCGCTAGCGATTATACCCATTATAAACAAAGACAATATCGCAGTTGATGGCGATGTCTTAAAAGGTGAAATTGAAAAGGGAATGCTCGAATCACTAACTTCAGGAATAAAACCACTCGAAAATAGAATTTACACTACATTATCAGGATTGGATTCGCTTCTTGGTAATTTTAATTCGGTTTTAAATGAAGAAACCAAAAACAACTTTAAAAACGCTATTGGAAGTCTAACAAACACGATGAGTTCCTTTGAATATTCATCATCTGATTTAAATACACTCTTAAAAGAAAACAAACCAAAATTAGACAGTACTTTTTCCTATTTAGAGATTACTACAGCTAATCTAGCAACTTTTTCAAATTCCTTAAATCAAATCGACATCAATAGGATGGCTACCCATCTAGAAACAACCCTTGAAAGTTTTAATTCTATTATGTATAAATTTGATAATGGAGAGGGAAGTATTGGTAAGTTGATAAATGATGAAAGCCTTTATAATAATCTTGAAGCAGCAACCAAAGAACTGGAAGCACTTTTAAGAGATTTAAAAGAAAATCCTAAACGGTATGTTCACCTATCTGTTTTTGGAAAAAAAACGACAGAATATGAATCTCTTGATTCTAATAACAACTAGTCTATGCAGTACATTCCAAATATTCTTTTTTTAATTATTGTTGTATTTGGAGCAGGTTTTTTTATTAAGAATTGTAAAAAAATAATTCGAAATATCAATCTCGGGCAAAAAATTGACCCAATTGATCACAAAAAAACACGTTGGAAGAATGTGCTCAGAATCGCATTTGGGCAATCAAAAATGGTGGCTAGACCTTTATCAGGTTTTCTTCACATCATTGTTTATGTTGGATTTATCATCATTAATATCGAAGTTCTAGAAATCATAATTGACGGTTTGTTTGGTACCCATCGGATTTTTTCTGGATTAGGGGTGTTTTATGATATTCTAATTGGTTCTTTTGAAGTATTAGCATTCTTAGTTTTACTTAGCGTAATCCTATTTTGGATTCGAAGAAATTTTAAAAGAATCAAACGTTTTTGGTCTCCAGAAATGGAAGGTTGGCCTAAAAATGATGCAAATATTATTTTATATTTTGAGATGATATTGATGTCGCTATTTTTATTGATGAATGTAACCGATTACCAATTACAGCTATTAGGAGCAGATCATTACAATCGTGCGGGAAGTTTTCCTGTAAGTAGTTATTTATTACCAATATTTGAAAACCTATCAGAGTCGAGTTTAATCATCCTTGAACGAACTGCGTGGTGGCTTCACATCATTGGTATTTTTATTTTTTTAAATTATCTTTATTATTCCAAGCATTTACACATATTGCTGGCATTCCCTAATGTTTACTACGGTAGTGTCGAGGCCAAAGGTAAGTTTAAAAACCTTGAATCTGTTACCAATGAAGTCAAAATGATGATGGATCCAAACATTGATCCTTTTGCGGTTCCAAGTTCTGAAGTAGAGGTCCCAGCAAAATTTGGTGTAAGTGATGTATTGGATCTAAACAGAACCCAGTTATTAAATGCATACACTTGTACAGAATGTGGAAGATGTACCAGTAATTGTCCAGCAAATCAAACAGGGAAAAAATTATCGCCTAGAAAGATCATGATGGATACCCGTGATCGTTTGGAAGAAATAGGAAGAAATATTGACAAAAATGGTGAATTCAAAAATGATAATAACCAATTGCTTGATAATTATATAACTAGAGAAGAATTGTGGGCTTGTACTACCTGTAATGCTTGTGTAGAATCCTGTCCGATAAGTATAAATCCATTGTCGATCATCATGGAGATGCGCCAATATCTTGTAATGGAACAATCGGCAGCCCCTAATGAGTTAAATATATCTATGACAAATATCGAGAATAATGGTGCCCCTTGGCCCTACAATCAAATGGATCGATTAAATTGGAAAAAAGATTAATATGAAGAAAAAAAAAGATTAATATGAAGAAAAATGAAATAGATCAGTTATTAACTGATACGATGGAAGCGGGTGAACTAGTAAGTCCAACATTACCCGATGGTATTAAAAATTACCTCATAGATATTGATGGTACCATTTGTGATGACATTCCCAATGAAGAACCAGAACGAATGCTAACTGCTAAAGTGTACCCGGATGCTCTACGTACCTTAAACAAATGGTATGATGAAGGACATATGATTTGTTTTTTTACTTCTCGTACTGAAGAACACAGAAAAAATACAGAGACTTGGTTACAAAAACACGGTTTTAAATACCATTCCTTGTTAATGGGAAAACCAAGAGGAGGAAATTATCACTGGGTGGACAACCACTTGGTTAAAGCAACTCGATATCGAGGAAATTTTACTGACTTAGTAGACAAAGAGGTTACGATTCAAGTATTTAAAGATTAAAAAACATGTATTATAACTCTTAATTGTATTAGATATTTAAACCGTTTTTAAAATGAGTGAAGCATTAAAAGTACCTACAATGGCTGAGTACCTAGCTCAAGGAAAAGTACCTGAGGTTTTATTTTGGGTAGGATGCGCTGGAAGTTTTGACGATAGAGCAAAAAAAATAACCAAAGCCTTTGTTAAAATATTAAACAATTGTGACATCAATTTTGCAGTTTTAGGGACTGAAGAAAGTTGTTCCGGTGATCCTGCTAAAAGAGCCGGTAATGAATTCCTTTTTCAGATGCAAGCTATGACTAATATTCAAGTTTTAGATGGTTATAATATTAAAAAAATTGTGACTACATGTCCACATTGTTTTAATACTTTAAAAAATGAATATCCCGGTTTAGGAGGGCATTATAAAGTAATGCATCATACTCAATTTCTAAAAGACTTACTGAATGAAGGGAGGTTAAAAGTAGAAGGAGGAAAATTTAAAGGAAAAAGAATCACCTTTCATGATCCTTGTTATTTAGGAAGAGCTAACAATGAATACGAAGCACCTCGAGATTTACTAAAAAAATTGGAAGTCGAACTTATTGAAATGCGCAGGTGCAAAACCAATGGATTGTGTTGTGGAGCAGGAGGTGCTCAAATGTTTAAAGATGCAGAAGCCGGTGATAAAGAAATAAATATAGAAAGAACTGAGGAGGCACTTGAGACTAAACCATCGATAATTGCAACTGGTTGTCCATTTTGCAATACAATGGTAACAGACGGTGTAAAATCTAAAGAAAAAGAGACTGACGTAAAGGTGTTAGATATTGCAGAAATGATTATAAATGCAGAAAATTTGACATCATGATCATAGAATTTGATAAGCTAGCAGATAGTTCAAGAATATGGATTTATCAATCAAATAGAAAACTAAGCAATAGTGAGGTTCTTGCAATCGAACCAAAAATTAAAATGTTTTTAAAATCCTGGACCGCACATGGAAAAGAACTGGAGGCTAGTTATGAAATTAAATACAATCGTTTTATTGTATTGGGGCTGAATCAAGAGAATGCATCAGCTTCTGGTTGTAGCATAGACGCCTCTGTCAATTTTATTCAAACTATAGAAAAAGAGTATTCGCTTGACCTGTTGGACAAAATGAATGTTACCTACTACAACGGCGAATTCATAGCTCACAAATCACTAGTTGATTTTAAAAAAATGGCAAAAGCGAAATCAATTTCAAAAAACACTATCGTCTTTAATAATCTAGTGAATACAAAAATTGACTATCTTGAAAATTGGGAAGTACCCGCAAAGGACAGTTGGCATGCAAGATTTTTAGCATAATTTTTTTTACTTGTTAATTTTATGAAAAAGCTTTTTTATACTTCAATCTTATCATTGTTTTTCAATTTAGCCTCAGCTCAAGGAGTTTACCCTTTACAAATAGAAAATGATTTATTAAATCAAGATAAATGGGTTGATAGTATTTATAATTCAATGTCACTAAATGAAAAAGTAGGTCAATTATTTATGGTGGATGCGTTTTCTAAAGATTCCGTAAAAAAAACAAATTTAATTGATTCATTAATCAAAAATTACCACATAGGTGGAATTATTTTTTCTAAAGGGGGGCCCCTTCGTCAAGCTAAATTAAATAACCAATTTCAGAATAATTCAAAAATTCCATTAATGATAGCAATGGATGCTGAATGGGGTTTAGCAATGCGTTTGGACTCTACTTTTGCCTATCCGTGGAACATGACTTTAGGCGCGATAACTGATCATAAAATTATTTATGATATTGGGCAGCGAATAGGAGCGCATGCGAAGCGAATAGGGGTACACATAAATTTTTCTCCAGTAGTGGATATTAATACCAATCCTAACAATCCAATTATTGGAAATCGTTCGTTTGGCGAAGATCGCAATAATGTAACCAATAAAGCTCTGGCTTATATGAGAGGAATGCAAAGTTCAGGTATTCTAGCCAATGCCAAACACTTTCCTGGACATGGAGATACCGACCTTGATTCTCATAAAACGCTTCCTACAATATCATTTACAAAAGAGAGATTAGATAGCATAGAGTTATACCCATACCGTCGGTTATTCCAAGAAGGTTTATCAAGTGTTATGATAGCTCATCTAAACGTACCGTCATTGGAAAGCAAAAAAAATGTTCCTTCTTCTATTTCTAAGGCAATCGTTACTGATTTATTGCAAGATACCATGCAGTTTAACGGATTAATTTTTACCGATGCTCTAAATATGAAAGGAGCTACAAATTTTAAAAAACCTGGTGAGATCGATTTAGCAGCCTTTTTAGCTGGAAATGATGTGTTATTAATATCAGAAAGTGTTCCTAAAGCCCACCAACTAATAGTGAAAGCATATAAAAAGGGTAGAATATCAGAACAAAGATTATCCAGATCAGTAAAAAAAATATTACGTGCCAAATATAAAGTAGGCTTACACAATTATCAACCGCTAGTGTTAAGTTCTTTAATAGCCGATTTAAATACTTCCTACGATAAAATGCTTTATGAAAAAGCGATAGAAAATGCATTGACCGTATTAAAAAATGATCGTTTAATCATACCGATAAAAAAAATAGAAAATATAAAAATCGCCTATATTCACCTTGGAGATGATTCTGGAAACTTTTTTTATAATCAACTTAATAAATATACTACTGTAGATTGGGTTAAAGCCAATTCAATCAGAGATTACAATCAACAACTAAAAAAATACGACATTACAGTTATTGGTTTTCACAAATCAAACAGTAATCCATGGAAAGACTACAAGTTTAGCAAGGATGAACTAAGGTTAATACAAGAAGTATCCAGAAAAAATAACGTTATTTTAGATGTATTTGCACGACCTTATGCTTTAAATGATATAACAACATTTTCAAAAATTGATGGAGTGTTATTGTCCTATCAAAATAGTAAAATTTCACAAGAATTATCTGCACAACTTATTTTTGGTTCTATAACTGCAAAAGGATCTTTACCCGTATCGATAGGAACTCAATTTCCGGTAAGTACTACAAACTTTACAAGGTTACAAAATAGATTACAATATGGAACTCCCGAAAGTGTAGGCGTTAATTCTATTAAATTAAAAAAAATTGATTCATTAGTCAATCATGGGTTAAAAGAAAATATGATGCCCGGTGCACAAATTTTGGTTGCACGAAAAGGAAAAGTAATTTATAACAAAGCTTTTGGTTATCATACGCAAGAAAAAAAAAAGGAAGTTTCTGAAAATGATATTTATGATGTAGCTTCTTTAACTAAAATTCTAGCAACCTTACCCTTAGTAATGGAACTAGTAGATAATAGTACTATTAATTTAGATACTAAAATTGTTGAATTACTTCCCGAATATCTTGCGTCGAATAAAGAAACTATAACTATCAAAGAAATGCTTTCGCATTACGCAAAGATTCAATCTTGGATTCCTTTTTATTTAGAGACTTTAGATTCATTAAATTTACCCGATCAAAAATACTATTCAAAAAATAGAACTTCAGGTTTTGAAACTCAGGTCGCCCAA